>JBJFAO010000159.1:0-2097 GCA_051887955.1 Christensenellales bacterium | reverse complement strand
CTTGTGGGGTTATTGCAAGTCGTATTGGCAGTCGCTTTATTTATCAGTATTCCGCTATGGAAAAAAACGGAAAAGAGGACGGGAACGGAAAACGAAAAGGCGGTCTCTCTGTCTCTGAAGGAGATATTTTCGATAAAAGGCGTTCCGTTGTGGACTGCCGCTTTCTTTTGCTATTGCGCGACGGAACAGACGGTTATGCTATGGGCGGGTACGTATCTTGCGGAATATAAATTATTGGAGGCGGAAACCGCCGCGTTTTATTCCTCCTTCGTGTTTATAGGACTGACCTTCGGACGGTTTTTGTGCGGATTTTTTTCGGAAAGGCTCGGCGATAAACGATTGATACGAATAGGGTACGCCGTTGCCGCCGTAGGGCTTGCGCTGACGGGCTTGCCGGTCAAAAGCCATATCCCCGCTCTCATAGGTCTGTGCGTTACCGGCTTAGGGTGCGCCCCGATATATCCGTCGATAATCCACTCGACGCCCGACAATTTCGGCAAGGAAAAATCGCAGGCTATTATAGGAGTGCAAATGGCGTGCGCATACACGGGTATAACTTTTATGCCCCCTCTGTTCGGCGTAATCGCAGAACGTTGGGGGAGCGGTTATTTGCCGCTGTTTTCCGGATTTTTCGTCGTTTTGCTCATTATTTGCTGCGAGACGTTTTTCGCGCTCAGAAGAAAAAGCTGTAAGGACGGGGATTTGAATGGAATCGGTTAACGACGTCTGTAGACTTTGTCCCAACGATTGCAAAATCGACAGAAGAGAAAAAACGGGAGCCTGCCGTTCCGGCAAGGATATGAGAATATGCCGAATAGCGCCGCATTTTTACGAAGAACCGTGCATAAGCGGCACAAACGGCAGCGGAACGATATTTTTTTCCGGTTGCGGAATGGACTGTTCGTTTTGTCAGAATTACGAGATAAGCAAATCCGACGCAGGAAAAATCTTTTCTCCGCTTTCTCTTGCCGAACAGATGAAAAAACTGACGGATATGGGGGTACACAACATAAATCTCGTAACTCCGACGCACTTTTCCGATAAAATAAGAGAGGCGCTCGACCTGTATCGACCGCCCGTGCCTATCGTGTACAATACGTCCGGATATGAAAAACCCGAAATAATAAGGGAAATGAATTCGTACGTGGATATTTATCTTACCGATTTTAAATACGCCGACGGCGAAACGGCGAAATTTTATTCGAGAAGAGAGAATTATCCCGAATATTGCATAGCTTCAATCGACGAAATGGTAAAATCGAAGCCTTTACGCTACGACGAAAACGGAATAATGCGGAGCGGCGTTATTGTTCGACATCTCTATTTGCCCGGCGAAAGACGCAATACCGAAGGAGTGATAGAAATTTTTGCAAAAAGATGGAAAGATACCGCCGTGTTCAGTTTTATGAGTCAATTTTTTCCTACGCACAAAAGTCCTATAAAAAGGACTCTTAAACCGGTGGAATATAAGCTCGCGTTAAACTTCATACTCTCGCACGGAATAGAAAATTGTTACGTTCAGGAGCTTTCCTCGGCAGACGCGGAATACGTGCCCGAATGGGATATGATTTGATTATCTGTTGTTAAGCAGTATCCGCAAAGCCTCGGTTACTTCCTGTCCCGACAGATTTTTTATCGCTTCCAATTTGTCTTTTACGGGTGCGTCCTGCGGCGAAGGCTTGTCCGATTTGTTCATCATATTCATAATAAGACTCAACATCGGATTTTTATCCTGCGACGCGTTCTGACCGCCGAGAGCGGACATCATATCGGCGAGATTCGAGTTGCCGCCGTTTTTCATTCCCATAAGGAAGGGAAGAAGCATAAATAAATTGTTCATAATTTACCTAACTGTTTTTTAACTGTAAAATAAGAGAGCGCATTTTTTCCGCCTGTTCGCGAGTAAGAAAAGGGCTTGCTTTGGCGTAAAATTCGTCCAGCTCCTCCGCGCTTACGTTTCCGTTGGAAAGGCTTCCTTTTTTGAAAAGCTCCGCCATAAGCTGCTCTTCGGAGTAAGAAGAATACTCGTTGAGCGCTTCGCCGACAGACTTTTTAGCTTCCTTTTTCTTTTGCGAACGGATATAATCGTGTATGTTC
>JBJFAO010000158.1:0-2105 GCA_051887955.1 Christensenellales bacterium | reverse complement strand
GTGTTTATCCATTTTGTTGATTGCTACGATTATAGGAACTTTGGCGGCCTTGGCGTGGTTGATTGCCTCTACGGTCTGCGGCATTATTCCGTCGTCTGCCGCAACGACTATTACAACGATATCCGTAATGTCCGCTCCGCGAGCACGCATAGCGGTAAAGGCTTCGTGACCGGGCGTATCGAGGAAGGTAATTGATTTTTCCTGTCCCTCGTAAGGAACGTTTATCGTATACGCGCCGATATGCTGCGTTATTCCTCCCGCTTCTCCGCTGGCTACGTGAGCTTTGCGAATATAGTCGAGTATGGAAGTCTTGCCGTGGTCTACGTGTCCCATTATCGTAACTATAGGCGGACGAACGACGAGATTTGCTTCGTCTTCTTCGGGATCTTCGGCGTGGAAAGCAAAAAGTTTTTCTTCCGAAGTCTGTTCTTGCTGCAATTCCAAAGTTACTCCCAATTCTGCGCTTACCAGCTCGGCGGTTTCAAAATCGATATTATCGTTTATTGTTTTTACAATTCCGAGACCGAACATAAGATTTTTCAGTATTTCGGATACGCTCTTACCGATTTTTTCACTGAGTTGTTTTATGGTAATGCTGTCGGACGTAAGTACGGCGTGAGTAATAGCCGACATAACGACCGGAGCGGAATTATTTTTATTTTTCTTGTCGTTGCTCCTGCGTGCGCGGATTTTCATAATTTCTCCGCTGATTTCGTCGTATTCTACGCTGGGAGAATTCTTCTCATATCCTTTCTGAACCTTTGCCTTTTTATTGAGCGTACGCTTATCGTCCGAAGATTTTTTCTTATCCTGTACGACGTTGCCTTTCTTCTTATCGTCCTTAAAGCGGTCGTTCGACGCCGACGAGGAAGATCCGAATTTGTCCACTCTCTCGAAACCGCCTTTGACTTGAGTCTGCGTAGCGGTTTTTTTATACGTTTCGACAGGTTTTTGTTCTGTCTTACGAGTAGCGACGGGAGACTCCGCGTTCTTAGTGGAATCGACGACTTCCTGCGTCGTTACCGTTTGCTTCCGCTCTTCTTCCGCAGCAACGCGCTTTACCACTTCTTCCGACTCCCGTTCTGTATCGCGTTTAGCGTTTTCCTCTGCTCGGATTGCCGCCATTCTGATAATTTCGTATTCTTTTTTCTTGTCGTTAATCGCAGAACGAATCCTTTCAACCGAACCTACCAAACGTTGAATTTTTTCGTTCAATGGTTTTACGACTCCGTCGTTTTCGGATATTTTTTTAGCTATATTAAGCGTATCGCGTGAGTTTGTTTTGTTTTCGCTCATATTTTGCTCTCCTTTATTTCCGATTTTACCGCTTCCGCAAGATGCGCGTCGGTAATACCTATGGCTTTACAGTTACGCCCCGGCAATAACCATTCGAGGTCGACAGTAAAGCGTTCAGTGCCGTGCTTTTGCAAATACTCGTCGAGCTTTTTTAAGCTATTATCGCTCAAATCAGTAGCCACGAGTACAATTTTAGGCGCTTTTTTACAGGACACGATATTGTCCACTCCGTATTTTATTTTGTTGGACTTAACGGCAAACCCGACAAAAGTAAAAAGCCTATTTGCCGACATATTCCTCCGTAAGCGCGTCGTAAACGGATTGCTCTACGTTCGCGCCGAACGCCTTATTGAGCAATTTCTTTTTCAGACATTTTTCTACGCATGCGGCGTCGTTACAGACGTAAGCTCCTCTACCGTTCATCTTGCCGGTATAATCAAAACAAAATTTGCCTTCGGGCGTGCGCACAATTCTTATCAGGTCTCTTTTATCCTTCATTTCCTTGCAAGCAACGCACATCCTCTGTGGAGTTTTTTTTACGCCCAAAGCGTTATTCCTAGTCATTGACTCCCTCTTCGAATTGATCGGCTACCTGACTAAAAGGCTTGATATCGAGTTTAAGACCGACAAGTCTGGCTGCGAGACGTGCGTTCATACCGCCCCTCCCGATAGCAAGGCTCAATTTATCGTCGGGAACGATTACCTGCGCCTTACCTGCCTCTTCGTCCACTTTCAAAGCGATAATGTTTTTAAGAGGATTAAGACAACGGACGATATACTCTCTTATGTTGGTAGTGTACAAAATAATA
>JBJFAO010000157.1:0-2113 GCA_051887955.1 Christensenellales bacterium | reverse complement strand
AAGAGTGGCGTTCGAGCTCGCCCAAAAAAGGAGAAAAACGGTAACAAGCATCGATAAAGCGAACGTCCTCGAAAGCTCGAGGCTGTGGAGATATGCCGTTCACGAGGTAGCGGCGGACTATCCCGACGTGACGGTAAACGATATGTTCGTAGACAACGCGGCTATGCAATTAGTTAAAAATCCCGCGCAATTCGACGTAATCGTAACGAGCAATATGTTCGGAGATATTTTAAGCGACCTGTCAAGCATGCTTACCGGAAGCATAGGACTTCTTCCCTCCTCTTCGCAAAACGACACCACTTTGTGACTTTACGAGCCCATACACGGTTCGGCTCCCGACCTTGCTCCCAACGTCGCCAACCCTATAGCCACCATACTTTCCGCGGCTATGATGCTCCGTTACAGCTTCGATATGGAAAAGGAAGCCGACGATATAGAGAGAGCAATAAACGCCGTCCTGACCGACGGTTACCGTACTGCCGACCTCTTTGCCGACGGCAATATCCTCTGTTCGACAAGCGGAATTACCGACGAAATCGTAAAAAGGATATAAAAGTTTTTGTCTTAAAAAATTCCCCGTTGTCCGAACGGGGAATTTTTCATTTCGTTTATTTCTGTTCTTTTCCAGACGGAGCGTTCCCCGTTTCGGTATCTTTCTCCTTTTCCGACGGGGCGGAGTCTTTCTTTTCTTCCGGCTTTTTCATTAGTCCCACCACGTCTTCCACCGGCAGAGAAAACGCTATTCCCTGTCCGGGCGTATTGAGTCCAACCTCCTTGTACAAGGCGTGGAGAATATCGTCTTTTAATTCGGAGGGCACGAGTATCATGACCATTTCCTTTTCGGGCTTTACGGTTATACGGAATATTTTTTCTGCTTCGGGATTTGCCGTCCCCCTCGCGTTAAGCACCGTTCCTCCCCCCGCTCCGAATTCGCGGGCTGCGTCCATAACCGCTTCGCTGAACCCTTTGTTTACGATGCATATTATCAATTCGTGTGCGTAGGTCATCTATTTATCCTCCTTAACCGTCATTCGGTTATCGCTCAGAAATCCGTAGGTCAAAACCCCTATCACGCTGGAAAAAGGTATAGTAAACGCTATTCCTTTTCCGTTTCTTACCGTCGCGAATTTTTCTTCTAGCATTTCCGTAACCGCCTTTATCTTATCCTCTCTTACCGCGCTGAAAATTACCGTCTTGTCGCTCTGCCCCAAGCCGAGATATCGGAGAGTCTCGGTACTCGCAGTGCCGTGAGCCGCGCACATCGTCTGTATATTGACGGAATACGCTTGTATAAAATCGGCAAAAAGCTCTCCTTTGTTTCTGTCCACCACCGTTACGAGGAGCTTGAGTTTTTTAGGGATACTCTTTGCCTTCGAGTTCCTTTTTTCGGAGTGCTTTTTTCTCTCCGCTTTTATCGGTCTTTCATTTTTTTCCATATATACCTACATAAAATCGATTATTTGTTCGTCGTCCGCGCTTATTATGCGTTTCATAGTGCCTTTTTCACGCAATCTCGTAGCTACCACGCTCTTGAAGCCGAGCGCCTGTATTGTTATAAGCGGAGTCATAGCCACCATAGCCACCACGCCGAAAGCAAGGTCAAGCACTCTGTCCGCGCCGTTAAGCGTGGCGCAAGCCCCGATTGCGAAAGGCAGAATAAAACTCGAAGCCAAAGGTCCGCTCGCCACTCCGCCCGAGTCGAACGCTATCGCCGTGTACAGTTTCGGCACGAAAAACGACAACCCTAACGAGACGCAATATCCGGGAATAATATAATAAAGTATGGAAAAGCCGTAAATAATTCTTATTATCGACAAACCTATCGAAAGCCCGACGCCCAAAGAAAGGGCTATCGTCATCGATCTTTTCGTGACTGTTCCGAGGGTTATTTGTTCCACCTGCCTGTTAAGAACGTGCACCGCCGGCTCGGCAAGCACGACGACAGCCCCGACGACGAAGGCAAAAACAATAAGCGCCGCCTTATTGCGGGCAAGCTCTTCTCCGAGACGGAATCCTACGGGCATAAAGCCCACGCTCGCCGCGGTAAGGAAAATCACCAAGCCCAAAAAGGTATATATTATTCCGACCGTTATCTGTACGATTTTTTGTTTCG
>JBJFAO010000156.1:0-45644 GCA_051887955.1 Christensenellales bacterium | reverse complement strand
CTGCTGTTATCCGTTATAAATTCGGAACGGAGCATAGCTTTTTTGCAAATCGTCGGCGGTTTCGCGCCTTATAGCCTCTAACGCCCATAAAATCACCCGATTCCTCCGATTACCGGATCCGTCAATTCCGACAAATCGTTAGCGGGAGGAAGACAGACGTTTCCGCGGCAAACGTAAAACGTAGTTTTGCCGTCAATTAGCTTATATCCTTCCGTTTCTTTTTGCAAAACCGCAATATCGGCAAACAGGGGAAGACTGCGAACCACGGAGTCAGAGTCCTCTTCTCCGCATACAGCCACGATTTTTACGGCAGGCTCCGACGCAAGCAGGAGCGACGCCATAAACGCACCGTACGCGGAGGGGCGCTCGCAAGCTTCGGTACTCATGAATTTTTCCTGTTCTTCTTTCAATTCTTCCCACTCGCCTTGATCGTCCGCCGCGCAGAGCTTTGCAAGGACGTAATAGAACGCCGAATTCCCCGACGGCAACGCTCCGTCGAAAGTTTCTTTAGCCGAAAATATCAACCTTTCGTTTTCTTTTCCGCTTTCGTAATACCCTCCGTCGGAGTCGGCAAACAATTCTCGCGCCGTTCGCGCCAACGATTTTGCCCTCTCGAGATAAACCCTTTCGCCCGTAGCTCCGTAAAGACATATAAGCGCGAGGCAAAAATAAGCGTAATCGTCGAAAAAACCTTTGCCGAATCTCTTCCCTTTGCGGACGCCCACGAACAATCGCCCGTTGTCGTATAGCTCGCTTTCCATATATTTTACGGCGGAAACGGCGCAATCGAGATATTTTCTTTCGCCGCAAACGCGGAACAAACAAGCCATTGCGACTACCATAAGTCCGTTTTGTGCGGTAAGAATTTTATCGTCAAGCCGCAACTCGGCCCTTCTTTTGCGATAATCGTACAATTTTTGTATTTCCTTTGAAAAATCCTTAGTTTCCCCTCCTCCGAGACGGTTGAGAATGTTTTTCCCGCCGAAATTTCCCTCTTTCGTCACTCCGTAATAGTCGTTGAAGAGCTCTCCTGTATTCCGTCCCAAAACAGACGTGATTTCGTCGTATCCGAATAAATAATACAACCCTTCTTTCCCCTCCGAATCCGCGTCCTGCGCCGAATAAAAACCGCCGCTTTTATCCGTCATCTCTCTCAAAACGTATTCGGCGCAGTCTTTTGCAACGGTCAGAAAATGATCGTCTTTCGTCACGGAATAAGCGACGGAATACGCCGTTATCAAAAGCGCGTTGTCGTACAGCATTTTTTCAAAATGCGGCGCAAAAAAAGCGTCATCCGTTGAATATCTGGAAAATCCCCCTCCTATGTGATCGTATATCCCGCCTTTTTGCATTTGCGAAAGGGTAAAAGTCGCCATTCGCGTGGCGCACGGTTCGTTCTTCAGTTTGCCGTAAAGCAAAAGAAATATCAGATTGTGCGGTTCCGGAAATTTCGGAGCTCGCCCGAAACCTCCGTTTTTTTCGTCGAACGACCGTCGGAATTCCGAAAACGCTTTCCGCGGCAAATCAACGCCGACGCTCCGCGTCCCCACGTCGCGGCTCGTCTTAAGATACGAAGAAATTTTTTTCGCCGAACCCACGAGCGCTTCCCTATCCGTGCGCCATTTTTCCGCTATAAGCAAAAGAAGCTCGTAAAATCCTATCGCGCCGCCCCTGCCCCTCGGCGGAAAATACGTGCCCGCAAAAAACGGTTCCGCTTCGGGCGTAAGAAACAAGCTTGTCGGCCAACCGCCCCCGCCCGTCATAGCCTGACACGCGGCCATATACACCTTGTCCACGTCCGGTCGCTCCTCCCGATCGACTTTTATACAAACGAAACGTCGGTTCAGCAGCTCGGCGATATCTTCGTTTTCAAAGCTCTCGCGAGCCATAACGTGACACCAATGACAAACGCTGTAGCCTATGCTGAGAAAAACAGGCTTCCCCTCTCTCCTCGCTTTTTCAAACGCCTCCTCTCCCCACGGATACCAATCGACCGGATTTTTCGCATGCTGTAATAAATACGGACTCGTTTCATATCGCAACCTGTTACTCAATCTTCCACCTCCGAATCGTTCGTATTATTCCATACTACGCATTCAAATAAACCTTTGCCTGATTTTGTACTTAATTCAAAAACAATTTAATAAAACAAAATCCCGTTCGAGTCCCTGCCGTGTTTATTCCATTTATTTTTTCAAAAAAAGACGCCCTGTCGGCGTCCTTGCCGTATTATTACACGTTGCTTTATTCAAAAAAAGACGCCCTGTCGGCGTCCTTAATTTTTGGTCGAGGAGACGGGATTCGCTCGCACTCTCGCTTACGCTCGCCGACACGCCGGGGCGGAGCGACAATTCACCGGATTGTCGCTTTTGCCGCCCGTTCGAATCCCTGCCGTATTTATTGCACGTTACTTTATCCAAAAAAAGACGCCCTGTCGGCGTCCTTAATTTTTGGTCGAGGAGACGGGATTCGCTCGCACTCTCGCTTACGCTCGCCGACACGCCGGGGCGGAGCGACAATTCACCGGATTGTCGCTTTTGCCGCCCGTTCGAATCCCTGCCGTATTATTACACGTTGCTTTATTCAAAAAAAGACGCCCTGTAGGCGTCCTTAATTTTTGGTCGAGGAGACGGGATTCGAACCCACGGCCTCTTGGTCCCGAACCAAGCGCGCTACCAAACTGCGCTACTCCTCGCTTTTTCGTAAGCTATTTTAGCACACGACGGAGTTTTTTGCAACTGTTTATTATTCTTTAATCCTTTTGTTCCCTCTCGCATGCGCGTTTTTGCGTTTTTGTCGAAAGTCTCGGCTTATCCGTTCCTGCGCTTTTGCTTTTTTATGACGAAAACAACCCGAGCTACGGCTATTTATTGACTAAACCGAAATTTAATGCTAACATTTTTTATATAAGATAATTATAAGAGGTATATTATGTTCAATACGGAATCGTACGAGCTCGGAAGCAAGAGATCCGTCATAAGAGAGCTGTTCGAATACGGCAAGGAGTATGCGAAAATTCACGGCGCGGACTCGCTTTTCGACTTTTCTTTGGGCAATCCGAGCATCCCCGCTCCGAATTGCGTAAACGAAGCGATAACGGAAATAATACGAAACGAGCCCTCCGTTCTCGTCCACGGATACACTTCGGCGCAAGGCGATTTTTCCGCACGGAAAGCCATATCCGACAGCATAAACCGTCGCTTCGGCGCAAGCTTATCTCCCGACGGGATATACATAACCTGCGGAGCTGCGGCGTCCGTCGCGATAACTCTGAAAGCCGTTTGCGAACGCGCCGACGACGAAGTAATGGTATTCGCTCCGTATTTTCCCGAATACGACGTGTTTATAAAAAACGGCGGAGCAATCCCCGTAGCCGTCGCGCCCGACGAAAACTTTTTACCTGACTTTGAAGATTTCGAAAAAAAGCTTTCCGAAAAAACGAGAGCCGTCATTATAAACTCTCCCGTCAATCCGTCGGGAGCGGTGTACGACGAAGCGACCATAAAAAAAATATGCGCAGCCCTTAGTAAAGCGAACGAAAAATACGGCAGAAAAATTATCGTCGTTTGCGACGAGCCTTACAGAGAAATAGTGTACGACGGCAAAACGGTGCCGTATATTATGAATTATTACGACGACGCGGTCGTGTGCTATTCTTTCAGCAAATCGCTGAGTCTGCCGGGAGAAAGAATAGGCTACATAGCGGTCGGTCCGAAATGCTCCGAAGAACGGCGTCTTTACGCCGCAATATGCGGAGCGAGCAGAGGAATGGGCTACGTATGCGCGCCCTCCCTTATGCAGGCGGTCATAAGCCGTTGCGTCGACGCAAAAACCGATATAAGCGCCTATGAAAAAAACCGCGATCTTCTCTGCGGCGTTCTCGAAGGTATAGGATACTCCTTCGTAAAACCCGACGGCGCCTTTTATCTTATGCTAAAGTCCCCCGAAGCCGACGCCTGCGCTTTCAGCGAAAGGGCGAAAAAATACGGGCTACTGCTCGTTCCGAGCGACGGCTTCGGAATAAAAGGCTACGTTCGCGTTGCCTTTTGCGTAGACGGTGAAATGATTAAAAAATCCGCCGCCGCCTTTGCGGCTCTGTTCGATTCTTACAAAAACCAATGCGTTGCACAGGATTTGCCCCGTACGTAAACGAGGATAGCGAAATACTTATTTTGGGTAGTTTCCCGAGCGTAATGAGCAGGAAATCCGATTTCTATTACGGTAATCCGCAAAACCGATTCTGGAAGGTGTTGAGCGCGGTCTACGACGCGCCCCTTCCCTGCGACAACGACTCGAAGAAAGCTCTTCTCAAAGCCAACAAAATCGCCCTGTGGGATATGGTGACGGAGTGCGATATAGAAGGTTCTATGGACATTGCAATAAAAAACGCAATCGTGGCGGATATCGATTCTTTCCTGTCCCGCTATAAAATAAAGCGAATAATTGCCAACGGAAAAACGGCGTATCGTTATTTAAGCCTTTTCCCGCAATACCTTCCGCTTTCCATTTGCCTCCCCTCCACCAGCCCCGCGAATCCGCGTTTTTCTTTCGACGCCTGGCAAAAAGCTCTGCTGTTTTTATAAAATATTCTAATTGATTTACAAAACCAAACGGAGCGTCGCTCTCGCAACGCTCCGTTTGGTGTTTTTTCACGACTAATTGATTCTTATTATCGTGTAGACGTTAAAGGTTACGTCTTTGTACTGTTCGTCGGGCGGATACGAATTGTCTCCCGAAGGTCTGTTCTTATAGATCTGTTCCGCGTCCGACATCGTGGACATTCTCATGGATACCTTCGTGCAAAGCACGTATCTTATCCTGTTGGAAGCGTTGGTGTTGATTCCGGCGATTCCGTTTTCAAGCTCCTTGACTCCGCCTGCGGCAGTAATCGTATCGCCGTTTATATGCAAGTCGCTACCGGTAACCTGATATACCCTTGCATTGTACCACGGCACGTAAATTGCGGTGCTCGTATTGTCTTTGGTATATTCCTTCTTCAGACTTATACCGCCGGCTATAGGAATTTCTATGCTGGTCTCCACCGCGAACGCCATATTGACCTGGAACAACGGCAGATTGTGCAACGCGAACTTAGTACCCTTCTTTATGTATACCGTCGGTATAGAGGATACAGCCACTTCGTGCAAGCCTTCCGTTACGTAATACGTGTCCCCTATCACGGGCTGCAGCATGCTGTCGTCGTACTGATATCCGTCGTCGAGCGTCACGTTGGCGTTGATATAAGACATCGGCATCCCCGCGTCGTTGACTTCGTCGGTGTTGGGCATAAACAGATAATGCTTTGTGCTTCCCTCGTCGGAAACGTAGAACCTGTTGAAACCTGTGTTGGTCTCGTTCTTAAATATGTTTCCAATCATATCTCCTATGCCGTCGTTGGTTTTTAAGGAGTAGACGTAGCTGGGCATAACCGCGCCGTAACCGCTGAGAATAATCGTGCCGCCTATCTTCTTGTTGGGCGAAGGATAAGCGCGTCTTCCCGTCACCGCCCAATCGAGCAACGCTATCTGATAGTCGTTGACTATCTGAACGTCGTTACCGTCGGAGTCCTCTTCGGTGCCGAAGTCAAGGCTCTGAACCGTCGAAGGAGTGGAGCGTTCCGCGCTTACGACCTTGCCGCTCAGGTCTCCCGTTATCGCGGTGGTGAATCTGTCGTCGTCGAGCGGTTTGCGCAGATTGCTGTAAACGACGGGGATATATGCGTCTCCAGAGCTTTCGAGAGCGGTAGAAGTGCCGTTTGCAAAATACTGAACGAGATTGGATTCGAGCTTGAACGTTTTCCCTACCTCCAAAGCCATCATATCGGGTATGTTGCTGTTTATCCAGGTTCTGTTCGACGTCCTGCTGAATCTCCACCTGAACACCTGTCCGCCTTTTCCGCCCAATCTGAACGTTGCGTATTGATCGGGCTCGCCGAACTTGACTCCGCCGAAATACCACTTGTTGTAGTTGTCGCGATAGGTGCCTCCGCCGTCGACGTTCTTTATCTCAACCGTCTTTTCCGCGCCGTTAATCATATAGTGCATTATATAAGCGTACGCATTGTCATAGACGGGATTGCCGTCTTCGGTGTTGTATCTCACCTCTATATAGAATCCGTCCGTAGACTGACTCAACGGCAAAGCGGACTTGGTCGGCAACAGTATTATGTCGTCGGGCCCGTACGCCGTCGAATCTTCAAACGCCGTTATCGGCTCGGAGGTGTTCTTGAACAGCCACGGTTGTACTCTCATAACGGTACGGTATACCTGATCGTCTACCGGCATCATCATGGCTCCGGAAATTTCTTCGTCGTTGAACGCAACGTTCAGTCTTCCGTTGCTGCCGCCCGACCATACGACGTCTACCGCGTATTTGCCGAACGAGGACGCGTGCGATCCGAGCCATGCGTTGATTTCCGCTTCGGTATGAGCGGGAACGTAAACCGTTTCTCCTCCCTGAGTTGCTTTCGTTACCCTCGTAAGCTCGACGTACTCGTCGTAAGTAGCTTTGTCGGCAACGTAAGCCACTACCGTGTCGGGAACTCTCACTCCGCCTTCCTGTATAAAGTAATACGGATTGGTGACAAACCATCTGTGACTGCTTCCGTCGTATTCTATAGCGTCGGCGTTAATTGCGTCGGCATAGAACGTGTCGTAAGTTATTTCCGTACCGTCCTCTTCCGCGGGATTGACGTAAACGACGTATTGCTCTTCGAGCCCTACCGAAATAGTCGCCTTCTGTTGTCCGCTTCTGCCCATTCCGTAGCCGGGTATGGTCATCGTAAAGTTGAGCTTTCCGCCCTTGTAGCTTATAGAATCTGACGTATCCATAGCAAAGGACATCCTTACGCCGTTGTTATAAATTACGTCGTTCTCTTTGTAATTAAGCTCGCTTTCCGTCAGCACGTAGTTGCCTACGCTTTCCGCCACCGCGTTCATTCTGTACGTTATCGGTTCGTCAAAGTCCTCGAAGTATACTTCGAATTCGGTATTTCCTATCGCAAAGAAGTCTCCTATGAGCTTTGCTTCCACGTTGCTTACGCCGATATAATCGTATACCTTCAGCTTGGTAAACAGGTCTACTCCCGGCTTCAATACGGAGCTGCCGAAGCCTCTTACCGTGCCGGTGCGGTTGACGTCTACGCGACGAGACAAAAGTTTTACCATTACTTCGATTTCTTGCAGACTGTCTCCCGAACCTATCAAAGCCTTAGCCTCGAATTCGCCGCCGGTGTATCTCCATTTTACTTTCTTGTCTTCGAACGTTACGCCCACTCTGACGTCTTTCTGATCCATAGCGAGGTCATAACTGAACCTGCTGCCCTGACGTCCTCCGAATATTCTGTCTATATCGGTGTTGGCGAAGGTAACGGTCGTGCCGTATTGTCCGTTCTTAAGGAAGCCCTGCTCGTTGTCGGCAAAGCCGTCCGCGCTCGGATTGTAGGCGACAAACGGGTCGAATACGAATCCTCCGCCCACGTTGCCGTTGTCCCATACCACCGTCTTGTAGAACGGCGCGTTTTCAGAGTTGAAGCCGAGGTCTACTATCGTTCTGTCAACGTATATTACCGGGATGTTGTATACCTGAACGCCCGCGCTTGCGTTGTCGCGTTCGCTTCCCAACGTAACGGCAATCTTTCCTACGCCGCTACCGTACTTAATCCTTCCGCCGTTGCGCTTGCGCTCTTTGAGGGTGAATTTACCGGTAACGTTATCGATACTCTCTATATCGAACCATCTGTAATTTATCGCGCTTCCGTCATAGTTGACTTCTTCGAATTCGTAGGTAGCCAAAGCAATCTTGTCTCCCATGTATTCGAGCACGTATTTTTCACTGTCCTTACCGGTTATCCTGACGTTACGCACGGTATCCTGCGGATATTCTGCGGTGGGCTCGAATACCACGCCGCCTTTGCCCGTCGCGCCCAGAACTCCGTACGGATCGATATAATAGATATCCTTTTCAAGTCCCGACGCATAAGACATATCGAGTATTCTGACTCTGACGTAATCGTCGAAGCCTCCGCCGGAAACGTTGGGAGCTACGTTGAGCACGGCGGCTTCCCTTGAATACGTGCCGTTGCCGCCGTCAACGTAAGCTTCGCCGACTCTGAGGTCTATCGACAACGAACGACCGCCCGAATAGAGGTTTGTCGCGTTTATCTTCCCAAACGCAACGTAATTGCTTTCGGTAAGCTCGTATTCTCTTACGTAACCGCCCTCGCATACTACCTTGACGTGAGTAAAGAACGTGAACTCTGCGTTCCTTACCTTGTTTCCTGCGGCGTCCGTCTTATTAAACGACGCGTCGTAAACTTTGGAGGAAGCGTTATAGACGTCGTTTTCCGACGGATCCGCTCCGTTTGCCGCAGAGTACGCGTCGAGAAGAGCGTTGCGCATATTGTACGGATTGAGGAGCAATTCGTTCGTATATGCGTCGGCGTTGTCGTCCTCTCCGTATACGAGGTCGTTGAGCGCTTTATAGTGTACGCCGTCGTAGCTGACCTCGTATCCCAATACCGTTCTGTCGGGTACGGTCACCGAAAATTCTATTACCTGTTCGCCCGTTCTTTCGTCGTCGTCGTAAGCATATACCGTCGCGTACGCCAGATTGCCGGTGACGCCCTTGTCGAAGTTGCCGCCCGAAAGCTTCATATTGGCAGTTACGAGACTGCCGTCCCATTCCGCTTTTACTCTGCGATAAGCGATTTCTCCTCCGCCTACGTCTATTACCGCGATGACCTCCGCCGGCATATTGTCGAATCCGAGGAACGGTTCGATAACAAGTCTTTCCACGTTGCCGTCGGAATCGGTCTGTACGGGCACGTATATTCCGCCGTTTACTCCGACCGCCGAGTACTCTTCGCTTTCGGAATAATAGTACGGCAACAGCTTAAGTCCCTTGACGAGAGCGCGATTCACGTTGACGGTAACGGGAATTCTCTGTTGCAATTCTCCGCTGCCTACGACCGCGTAAACCTTATCGGTATAAACTCCGCCGTTCGCCGTATATATTACGTCGTCGAAGCCTTCGAACACGACCTCGGGCGCATAAACGGCGTCGCTTCCGCTACCGTACGCGATGAAGCAGCCGTACTTGGGTTCGTCTATCTCGTACGCTTTCTCCGACGGCAGGCTTTCGTCGTACTCGTAAATCGTCTTTACGCCGTAATACTTTTCGCCGAGCTCCGCCTTAACCTGACTTATAGTCGCTTGCGTCGGATTGACTCTTACTGTATACACGAAATCATCCGCGCTCGCCTTTTCGTAAACGTCTGCGGTAAGATAGTCTATTTCCGACCATACGATCTCTCCGCCCGATACTCCGTTGAAGCCGGCTATGTACATATCGCTTATGCTTCTGTCTCTGAGCACTACGTTTCTTTCGATTTCGTACCTTACGTCGAATTGTCCGTTCTTACCGTTAGTCACGGTGTGTCCGAGACGCATTCTTACCGAATAGGTCTTCCTTACGAAATTATCTTCTCTGTAATCCGCAAGGTCGATGTCTTCCATAACTATGTCGACGTCTACGTCCTTAGTAACCGTCCTTATCGTACCGTTTACGTCGACGACTTTAGTCGTCAACGTGGCGACCGTGTACGTGGAGACGAGCCATTCGAAATCGTTGACTCCGTACGGATCGACGTTGATCGAATCGGGTATGCCTTCTACCGCCACTTCGGTCTCGGCGCCGAGAATTATGCTTACCGTTTTCGACGGGATATAGCCGAACGTGCGGTCGCCTATCGTAGCTCTCGCCGTGGGCGCCTTTCCGCTTTCGGTACGTCCGTCCAATCCGTATTCTTCGACCTCGCTCCAAGCCACGGGGAGGGTAACCTCTTCGTACACGTTATCCATCGTGCCCGCGACTACCGCGCTGTCGGGCAGCAGGTCGGACAGGTTTTGCAGAGCGGTACCTATCTGAGAATTCATATCCACTACCGCGCCGTTTTTCTTATAAACTATCTCGGTCACGTCGTCAAAGGCGTATTCCGCTTTGTTTATGAGGGTTACGGGCACGCGCTGAACGTTGTTATACTTGTCGCCGAATATTATGGAGCTTTCCACCTTTCTCTTGTTGTAGAAGTCCTCGTTTCCGGTCAAATCGACAACGGCTTTCATCCAGTGAGAAACTCTCTTTCCGTTCGCTCCCGTTTCGACTCTTCCTAAGTCCACGTCGAACTCTACGAGGGTATTTTCGTCGAATTTGACTTCGGTCGGATTGAACGCGACGGTATACTTGCCCGTAGTCTCGTTGAATTTCACCGAAACCTTGCTTTCGTCGCCGTCTATTCTCGCTTTTTCTATGCTTACCACCGTTTCGTCTTTCAGCTTGTTGAAATAAACGAGGTCGGCAACGTACGAGCTTCCGTTGTTGGCGTAAGCTATCTTCGTCAAGTCGATTTCCACGGCGTACTGCCACTTACTTCCCGAACCGGCTCCGATTTCGTAATAGTTCTTGCTCTGTACCCAGACTCTTATCTTGTGCGCGCCTGCGTTCGGATCGTAGCTTAAACCGTCGTTTTCATAATTTCCGTCTCCGTTGCTGTCTTCGACGTACTGCCACAATACCTTTCTGTTGGTCGTGCCCTGATAATATTCGGTGCCGGTGGCAAGCTCCCAGACTGCGTTTTCCATTCCGCTTTCGGTGCTGATTCTTATGAGCTCGCTCATTCCTTCCACGATTATCGCGAAGGCGTAGGACTTGGTTTCTATCGCGTCCGCACTGTAATACGAAGACAGGAAGCGGTCGACGCTCTCCTCGTCGTACGCGCTTACGGCGGGCAGATCCGACGAACCGAAGTAAGAAGCTATTCCGGATACCTTGAGCTGATTTATCTGTATTCCCACTCCGCGGAGTACCTGATCGCCGAACAACTCGTCTTTCAATATGACTTCCGCCGATACTATCGCGCCGTCGTATCCCATCTTGGAGAGGATTTCTTCCTCGTCCACAATCCAGGTCACCTTGGTGCTTATCATGTCGTACCCGTCGGTAACGGAGTCGATTACGCCCGCGTATCCGACCGATACGTATTTCGGCAGATCCGCAACGGTAAAGCCCTGCGTCGGATTTACGCTTACGCTACCTACCGCTTCCGCTCTCCTCGGCAACACCTCTCTTATTATGGAAAGCTGATGTCTGGTGCGTTCGTCGTACCACTTCTTGAAGGTACGCGCCTGCAGCTCCGCAGTAGTCTCGTTGACGTAAGAGGATTTTATCTCTCCGAACATCTCTCTGAGCTCCGCTACGCTTATCTTGTTCTTATCGGTGTTCGCTTCGGTATTATCCACAAGAAGCTTTTCGTAAGCGAGGCTGAGAGCTGTCGTGTAGCTTATATTGCAGTAGGATAAAGTAGCTTCGGTAAGAAGCATATCCATATGCAACGCGTCGTTTTCGCTGTACGTATCCAGCTTGTCGTCGGTATACGCGGCATACCATGCGTTCCAGGCTCTCGCTTTGTTCCCGGTTTCGGCGAGAATCTTGTTGAGACGAAGCTTGTCGTAACGGCTGAGCTCCGAATAAAGCTTGTCGTACGCTGCCGCTTTGGCTTTGTTTTCGGTGTAG
The DNA here is from genome assembly GCA_051887955.1 of Christensenellales bacterium. Taxonomy (GTDB): domain Bacteria; phylum Bacillota; class Clostridia; order Christensenellales; family DTU072; genus CAG-1782. The sequence continues at coordinate 34,073 of JBJFAO010000156.1, read as the reverse complement.
TTTACGTCCAGATGACTCAGCAGTACGTCGCTCACCATATCGTCGAGCTCCCATTTAGCGTAACCGTGCCGTCCGATTACCGCTTCTATCGTCTTGACTCCGGCGTCCGCATAGTTCATATACGGTATTCTGTAGCTGAAGTCGTCGCCGTCTATAATCGTCGCGCCGTTTACTTCGAGCTTTCCGCTCGTTTCGTTGTAGGTTACGTAAATCTGTCTCCTCTTCTTGCTTTCGCCGAGAATGACTCTTTCTTCGTATCCGCCCTCATAAACGACCTCTATCGCGTCGGACAGATAGAGTCTGCCGAGGATATTGCCGTCTACGTAGTCCTTATCCAAAGCCGCGTCGTAATCCGTCGTAGCCGCGTACGGGACGATTTCTTTACCGCTTTCGATATAAACCTTGTTCTCTCCGTCGTAATAATAGCTCTGTCCGGGGAGAATGTTGGAGGACAGTATCTTGACGTAAACGTAAACAGTCTGCACGTATCCCGTTCCGTCGGTAACCTTATAGCTTACCGTGTAGGTCTGTTCTCCGGAATAGCTGCTGTCGTATTCGTCGAGGATTGCGCCGTCCTTCTTTATCGTCCTGAAGCTGCCGGGTACAATCGCCCAATCGTTAACAATTCTGCCGTCTTTCAGCACTACCGTATCGAAGGATTCGAGATAGTACAAGGAGCTGTAAGGATCGCGGTTGTTGAGCGGATTGAAGGTAATCATACCGCCGTAGCCCTCGGGCATACCAACGGGTACGATGCCGCCGACGCTGTTGTCCACCGCGCTTTCCACGCGCGATACTTCGTAATTTATTACCTTCAGAGGTATCTGAACGGTGGTATAAGGCGTGTTGCCCTCTGCGTCTACCCAAACGTCCTCGTCGTCCTCCGATTGGAAAGCCTCGTACGCGCGGAAGGTGAGGTTAACGTAAGGCTCGAATCCGTCGGTAGCGTAATCGAGGGAGGTGTACCTTCTCACTCCGTCTATCACCTTATAATCGAGCGACCATTTCAATTCGTTGAACAAATAGGTCTTTTTGCGCGTCTCCGAGCCCTCTCCGCTTACGTAATCGTAATAGAAGAAGGAGGGAAGTCCCGCTACGAACTCTTCCGCGTCGAACGTGTACGGATCGACAATCATTTTTTCCGAAACCTGTTTTATTATCTGAGCCTTCGCACTCACCAGGTCTACGGTAAAGGGCTTGACCTCAACCTCTATCTTTGCGTAAACGCCGTTGCCGACAAAGCCCTGCAGGTACTCTTTCTGCTTGGAATTGGCAGTACCCTCGGCGTTAAGGCTCAACGCGCTTACGTTCCAATAGATATTCATACCCTGTGTACCCGTGCTGTTACCGTCGGCGAACGAAGCCATGTACCTGTTGGGCAATACTTTTTCCACCGTAATCAACGGATCGGTATTTCTGCGGACGCCGGTATAGCCGTCGGATGACGCCCAAGTTCCGCCCTCCATAGTAAAGTCGGTCAGATCGAAGGGATCCCAGAAAATAATCTTCGTCGGCGGAACGACTACCTCGTCCGACCATACTTTTTCGTATTGGTCGTACTCCGTGCGTTTGAACGTGCCGTTAAACGCGTCTTTTACCTGACGGATATCTATGCCGTTGTTCTTTATTTCGAGCTCCTGATACACGTCCTCTTTTGCATTCTTTTCGTCGTCGTAAATGAACTCCCTGTTGTACACGACCTTCTGGTCGGTGTTCGGATCTATATAGTATTCGTCTATAATGGCGTACGAATTCACGTTCGTAGTCTTTATAAACTCTTCCATCAGCTTTTCGCTGTCCTCGTCCACGACTCCCGATCTTATTACCGTTACCGATTTTATATCGACGCTCTTTATTCCGTGCGTTGCCGTAGGATCGGTATGGTAATCGACCTCTCTGGAAACAACTTCCGTCGTTTCCGTTTCTTCGCGGCTGTAAGGCACGCGTTCTTCGGTGCCGGACGTCGTCGTATACGTTTCGTATTCCCCGTCCTCGGTCGCAAGCGTACTCAATACGTACGGATCGCTGTCGCCCCTTTCAACGGCGTCGAGATCCTTATAATAGTACTCTCCCTCGTGAGAAGAAAGGTCGTCTATCTTGGTATACGTAATTTCCGTCTTGTATACGGGAGTTTCCGAATAGTAATCGCCTACTCGTCCGTTGTTTTCCCAATAGTTGTAGTTCCAGTCGCCCTGTTGCATAGCGGTGTATTCGTCCATGCGGTTCCCGTCATCCAGATTGCCGCTTATTTCGCTGTCCCTGTCATAGCTTGCGCTGTTGATAAACAGAGAAATACGGTCGAGATATCCGCCGTTGCTGCCGGAATTAAGGGTTATTTTCGCATAAGTGCTCAGATCGTACGTCCTCGCGTCTTTGTACATATTGACGAATTGTCCTCCGCCTATGTCAACCGTGCCGAGAGATTTATCCTCGAAGCTTTCCGCGTTGTAACCGGCTTTTGAGAGAGGACTTCCTCTCAAATCAACGGTATCGAACAGGTTGTAGCCGAGCTGAATCGGCAATAACGACGAGAATATCGTGGCGAGCTCTCCGAGCAATGCGCCGAGCTGCTGTCCTACCGTGGAAAGCAACGAACCGAGGAAGCCCGCAACGGTTCCTATTCCCGTAAACAGCCAACCAATACCGGGGATTGCACCGAGCATCTTGATTGCGTTAAGGGCTTCGAACGCCGTCGGATCGAGAATAGCGAACGCAATAAGGTCGGTAAGGTGAACGCCGAGCGCCTCCATCGTAGCGAGCCCCGTGCTGTCGAATACCATCGTTAATACGAAATGCACCAATCCCGCGCTCATCTTAGCCAGCGCGCTGTGCGTCGCCTGATAATATGCTCCCTTATCTACGTAAACCTTGTCGAAGATACGGAAATCGTTTTCGTTGTAGCGACCTTTATATCTCTTTTCGAACAATTCGAGAAGCTTATCCGCTCCGGTATGCTGAAGCTGCGCTTCGGTGTACATATCGATATTAAAGTCGTCCTTCGTGGTAGTCGCGCCCAACGAAATATCCTGCGCGCTTATAGTCTGTCCCGGAGCTATGCCGGTAACGCCCATCATGCCGAGAATTATGCTTTCGACTCCCGCGAGCATCTCGTTGATACGGGAAGAATTGAGCCATGCTTCTATGTACGTGTAAGTATTGTATCTGTCGACGACGTTGCTTCCCTCGTAAACAAGATTGCTCATTTCGTCCTGATAGCTGTGGTCGTAATCCTGCATGCCGTTGTCGCCGTCGTCATGCACCTCTCCGTCGAGCTTGTCCGCGCCCAATCTTATTCTTACCCTGCTAAGAAGCTTGCCTATGTCGGAAACATTCTCTTCTTCGCTTATTCCTACGCTCTTTTCCGACCAGTGCTCCTCTCTGTAAACGGGGTTCAGCTCTACGTAATAAGAGCTTACTTGCGAATTGTAGGTGTCAAGCGCGTACATACGTCCGTACGTATCCGAAGCAAATCCGTTCGAATCCGCCTTAAGGTCGATATTCTTGTAGACCGCGCTGCGGAATTTTATTATGTAAGAGCTGCTTCCCACGTCTTCGAGCGCAAGCTCTTTTCCGGTAAAGGAGAAATTGCCGTCCTCGTCCACCGCCACCGAGAAGTCGTCGGGAGCGAGGTCGTAGAAATCCACCACGCCGGAAGTATGTCCGCCGACGCTTACCCAAATCTCGTAAGTGCCCGGTTCGGGAACCACCATTTCGGCGCTTCCTCTTTCCTTAGGAACTCTTATTTTACCCACTATCATCGTGCTGACTACGTCGGTACGATCGAATATGAGGTCGAGATTGACGGTCAGTCCGCTCGAACCGCGCTTTATAGCTTCGTTGAGGAACGCATTGAGAGCGATTGCCGAATAGTTGGTCGTGTTTCCGCCCTCGTTTACGTTGAAGGTGACGAGCTCGTAGCCGGATATGTTTGCCGTAAAGTTGTGCGCGAGCAAGGAAGTAGCTACGTTTTCGTAATAATCGAGGACGGATTCGTAAACGTCCACGGTCATGCTGTACGTACCCACGCCCTCTTCGGCAAGAACGGAGGATACCGTAAGTCCGGTGCCGCCGTTATAAACGACGCTTGCTCCGCCGAAAGGCTTGAGAGCTTCTCCGTCTCTGTAATACGTCTTACCGGTAAAGGTAACGGACTTGGGTACTTCTCCGCTCGACGATACGTCCACGAGCACGGCGTCTCTTCTTATGGCGGAATTGGTTTCCTTCGGCGTTACGAAAATTTCTCTTTCGTAATAAGAGCTGCAGCCGCTCTTGTGTATGCTTATCGTGCTTCTGTCACCGACGTTGTAATAGACTCCGTCGACGAATTCGTAATCTTTACCGTCGAAGTTTATATATTTTTCTCCGAATACGATATTGTTGTTGGGATTTTCGTCCTTATTCAGATCGTCGAACCATTTATTGAGCCTGTAAAGGTCATACTCTCTGTAAATACGTTCGGTAACGGGAAGATTGAGGAAGTAATAATATCCTTCCGCGTCCGTCGTTCTTACCTGATAATCGCCCGTGCCGTTATATACGGTTACCGTCGCTCCCTCTATCGGATTGCCTTCGGTGTCGGTTACCCTGCCGTAGAAGCGCCCGGAGCCGCTCTTCTCGTTGGTGGAGGCGAACATGCTGTCGGGGAACAATACCATACCGGCAAGGTTGGAAATATTGAGACCTTTGCTCTCCATTCCTTCGTTCTTACCGTTCAGGAAGGTACTGAGATCGAGGGTGATATAAATCTTTATCGTCAGAGACATTCCTATAGAAAGGAGTATCTGGTGATGATCGATATGCGCGCTTATATTGCCCTGCTTATATGAAGGCGTGGAGATATCCGCGTTGATTACGTTGGTCACCGTCTTGTAAGCGACGACTTTTCCTCTCGCGTACTGGTTGCGGATAAGCTTAGGTCTGTTCTTTGAAGCGGTCGCCGAGTCTACGAGTCCGGAAGTTCCCGTTATCAGGTCTATTATGTTTTTATAGTTGATAAGATTATAAATCTTGTTGACTATATTCAATATCTTCGCCACGGTGCTGAGCGCTTGGGCGTCGTTACCCAGATAGCCGTCGTCCCAGTCGGCGTAGGTATACGGACCGGTAGCGTCGACCTTGGGATATTTCGAGAACAAGTCTTTTCTGTTCCAATAATCCGTTCTGTGCTCGAGATAAATGGTAAGGTCGTCGATGAATATTCCGTCCAACAAGCTGTTGACGAGAGCGGTGGTATTCATATTGAGACCGCTTGCATTCATGCTTACGCCGGTAAGTCCGCCGTAAGAAGAAACGTCCGGCAATTCCAATATCTCGGTAAAGCTCTTGTCCTTGCCGCCGGCAAGCTCTCCCACTCCTTCGTTGAACACGAATTTCAATCCGCCCGTAGGAATGGCGAGATGGAATTTGTTGCCGTATCCGTCGAGAACGAAATTGAAGTTTATGTTGCTGAGTCCGTCGTAGGTATTGAGCACCAGCTCCATGCGCTTGAAGTCGGGTATCGTCAATCCTTTACCCGGCATAATCATTCCCACGAGAAGTCCCAAAGACGCCGCGTTGGGATTAATCTTTATCTCTTCTTCGGTAAGAATGAGATTTATTAACGGCGTGCCGCTTGCGTTGTTGCCATCGGTGCCGCTGACGGTAGAATCCGCTATCTCGTAAATACCGAACTGTGCGAGCGACCTTGCAATAACGAGGTCTATCTCGGAATCGGTGATTCCGTACGTCACGTTGACGTAATCGACGGCGTATTTCTTTACCATGCCTTCAATGAAGGCTTTCTTCCTTGCGGTAACTTCGGCGTCGGAATTGCCCGCGACGTCGTAGTGCGAACCCTTCATCTGGAGATATTCGAGTCCCGCCGACTCCATACCTCCGATAATTGCGTTGAGAATATGTACGTTGCATCCGGCAAACGCCGCCACAAAGCTCTTAATAAACTTCTCGACGGCTTCTTTCGCCGTAGCGTCGCCGGTGTACAGGGCGGAATTAATCGCCGAACCCTTTTCGTCCACCGTTTCGGCAATAGCTTTCGCTTTCAGAGACGAGCTCATCTTGTCTATGCTCGCAAGCTCGTATTTCCTGACTATCGTCAACGCAAGCTCGAGCTGGCTTATGCCCATCTTGTTGTAGGTCTTTCCGCTCAATTTGCATTCTTCTATTGTAATGGCAAGCTGTTCGGCGCTCATTCCTTTGAGGGCTGTTTGCGCGGCGTCGATTATCGCGGTTATCGCGCTTATCACTCTGCCTCTTTCGCCGAATAAAACGAATCCGGTAAAATCGTCGCTCGCTATATATTCGGATATACTCTTTCCGCCCGTTATGTAATCGTACAACGATTTATATTGATCGGCTGTCAGATTGTCGAGAGACTTTATCTTACCTGCGGTCATAGCGTCGGCGACAAGGCGTATCTGATCCTTTGTATAACCGCCGTTTGCAGTCCCGTCGGACAGCTTCTTTACGGCGGCGTCGAGTTCCGCTATAGACGAACCCTTGGTCTCCTTCTTGACGAACGTGCCCGATTTTACGGTGCTGCCGCTTCCGCCTTCGCTTAATTTATCCGCGTCAAGGAGTCCTCCTACAAGTCCCGCCACGTCTATACCGTCGACGGTAATCATCTTTTCGAAATCGGTGCCGGAAAGCATGCCCGTTATCATCGCGGCAAGGTCTATGCCGTTTATGCTCGCGCGGAAAAGTCCGAGCGTACCGAGGTCTACGTATACCACTCCGTCTATGTAGTAAACGCCTATCATAACCTCGTCGTTGTAATAAATTTCGAGTTTTATAACGGATTTTGCAAAGTCGGTAAGATCCACGCCGACGTCGAGCATTATGCTGAACGTCATTATGGTATCCTGCAAATCGAACATAATAGTGTCGCTCTGCAAGCCGAGCATCTTCTCCAGCATATCCTCGAAGCCTTCGATAACGTCGCTCTTCTTCCCTGTATCGGGATTGATCGTCTGTAAGGTAAGCTCGAGGTTAAGACCGATGTGCAGATTTTTCAGACTGTCTATAGAGGTATACTCGTCTTTGTCCGCGTCGCTTACCACCGTCATATCGGTAATGTCGCTCACTTTGCTGCGAACCGACAGATGCGAATAACTCTTGTCGAAATTAAAGCGTATCGAGAACTGCTTGTTTTCGTCCAGAACAATCTGTATTCCGTTGACCTTATCCGCGTCGTCTCTACCTATTTTGAGATAGCTGAACGTGGGTATGTTCAGTATCGCGTCGGGCAATACGCCGCCTAAGGTATCGTTCAGGTTGCCGATAAGGGTAAGGAGCAACGCGCCGGTTATGGCAAGGCTTGCTTCTTCGCTGGAATATACGTACATGAGCATATTCTGCCCGAATTCCATATCCGCGATATCCCGATACATCTGCGACCGTCTTTCCGCGTCGGTAATATCGTTTCCGACGGTTCCGTCCGCGGAGGAAGGCGTGATTTGTTCTTCGTCGTTACTCAGACTCTTTTCGAGTTTAGCCAGAATTTCCTTGACGAGCGAACCTATGTTTATATTGCTTATGGAAATCTTCGGCAATCCGAGACCGGACAAATCGACGAAAACGGTTCCGTCGTTCGCTTGTCCGACGTATTTTATGCCGAGTATCCTCTGTACCTTTGCTCCCGCCCCGTTGCCGTGCGAAACCTCGAGCTCGAATCTGAGATTGCTCAAATCCGCAAAGTCCACGTAGGTGCGGAGGGCGAACAGTATCTCTTTGTCCAGAATATCTCCGCTCTTTATATTGACTCCGAGTCCGTTGATGATACTCGAGGTAAGTCCCGTCAGGTCGAGCACGGTATTGAATTCGTCGTTTACGTGCAACGAGCTGTTGACTTCGGTTACCCACACGTAATTGTCGAGAGGCTCGTATCCGGAGCCGAACTTGGACGATACGCTTTCTCCGAAGAAATCCTCGCGCGCGCCGAGCTTAATATCCACGTCGGACAATCCGAAGCCGAAATTCAGCTTCGACGAATTGACCACGTTGCCGCCCTCGTCGTACACGGGCGCGTCTATGGGGATATTGAGGAACAGCGTGTTGTTCACGTTGTCGAGCTCCAACGTAATGTTGCCCAATTCCGCAAACTCGAATCCGAACAAGGCTTGCAGGAAAGCGTTGATTATGGTCGTCGCGAGCTGTATGCCTATCGTTCCTTTGCCGAAGGTAAGACCGTCCAGAACGTCGCCCCAATCCATTTCGTCGACAAGAGCGTCAAACGACGCGTTGTCGGCTACGTAACCGGAGACGTTCTGCGCATGAATGTCGTAACGGCTTTCGCTATTTATAAGATAGAAGAATATGTTTACCAGATTGAGGTTGAACATATTGTAACCCATCTCGGGAGTGAGCATGAGCTTATCGTGCCCTCTCTCTCCGCTGTCCACGTAAAACTTCGGAGCAAGTACGCCGGGCGCGCCGGAATCGTTGTTGAGCATTCCGCTCACGTAGTAAATGTTGAAGAAGTTTTCGTTATCGGTATTGTATCCTCTTATATAGAAGTCGAAGGTTTCTCTTTCGAGGTCGATATCGAGAGCTATGTCCAAACGGAGTCTGCCTCTTGCGTTCTGCATAATACGGAGCTGGAAGTAGGTGTCCACTTCCTGTACGCTGAACAGCTTACTCCAGTCGAGCACCGTCTTCAACACGTCGCTTTCGAGGTAAATACTAAGACTTACGGTCGTACGCGCGCCGATTACCGACGTGAGGATTTCCGACATCGTGGCGTCGGAGTCTATGTCGGTGCCGAGCTTGAAGAAGTCGTCGAAAAATCCGTCTTTTTTGAGGGTGTCTATCGAATTGTAGAGCTTATCGTACTGTTTTCTGTCAAGACTTATAAGGGTGTCGCGCAATAACGCAAGCTCCGCGTCGTAACCTATCTTGTCGCTGCCCTCCTCGCTGTTTTTGTGCAAGCCAAGACGAATACCGAAATCGTTTCCGTATTCGATGGCTATATCGCCTTCGGTGAGAGCGAGATTGACCAAGTCTTCAAGACCGCTGCTGAGCGTCTCTTCCTTGAATATTATCTTGACGAGCTCGGCAAGAATATCTACGGTAAGAATAATCGCCGTCTCCTGAGTGTTTATGCGAAGCAGAACCTCCAGCACGTCGGCAAGACTGCTCTCGGAAGCGTTCGCAACCGTCATAAGCTGCTCGAACGGCGTCTGCATCTCCGCCGCCTCCTCTTTCGTCACGCCGTGAACGGCGCTCATTATCGCCGAATTTATCGAGGACAATGCGGCGGCTTCTTCCGCGGAGGTTTCGGGATTGAACATACCGACGAGCATTTCTCCGAGAGTAAAGGGTATTTCTACGCTTACGTGACTGTCGAACAGCTCTACCTGTCCGTAAATACTCGGTCCGAAAAGCCAAATGTGAAGAATAACCTGCTCGAATCTCGTATTCTCGCCGTCGGTATCGTGATCGATAAGGTAATAAGTAAGCGCGACTTCGCCTACTATGGAGCTGTTTATTCTGTCTTTATCTCCGCTCAACAGCGCCTCGAAGTTTATTCCGAGATAACCGCTTATTTCTGCGTAAAGGGTGTGCTCCGCCAAAAATTCTATATCGAGCTCGCTTATCTTTATGGGAAGGTTTACAAGTCCCAACAAGGGATTTATATCGAGTATACCTTTATCGAGGTTCATCGCAAGGGAAGCGTTGAGGTTGACGCGGAGAGTAAGCTCGGAATATTCGGTATATTCCGCTTTTTCTTCGTCGGTAAGAACGTCCTTTATCATAGACACGCTTGCGCCCGATTCGTCCTCCTGATATCTCTTTATATCGAACAGTACGCTTGTCTGAGCCCCTTCGAGACCTATCGAAATAGAAAAGTCTGCTAAAGATTCCAACGCCGACATCGCGTTTTTATACACCTGATCGAAGGATTTTACGAGAATCCTGCTGTCCTCGAGCACGTTGACGAGGTCGGAAGCGGATTCTTGTTTGCAGAAGTCGAGATATTCGTCGAAAATATCTCTCATATCGGTAAACGTCAGATATTCGAGCGCGTCGTCGGTGCCGGCTTCGAGGGTGGATTTCAGCTTCAACGCCTTCGCTATCGCCGCCGTCGCGTAAGAACCGTAGTAGCTTTCCAATACCGAAAGGGTGAGGTGTTCTTCCGGAGAGGTAAGACTCAACAACGCTATTCTTGCGTCGGCGTATTTTTCCTCGGTGGCTTCGCTCAGAGTATTGCCGTTTTCGACGTAGCTTTCGATATAGTCCGACAACGCGACGAGAGCGAGAGCTTTGTCCTGCGCGGAGGAGGAATCGCTAATCCCCTGTCCCTCTACGAACGTCTTCAGATTCGGATCGTTGGCTTTTATAGAGGCGACTATTTCTTCGTAGTCTGCGGCAAGCTTATTCTTAAACGTAGATTCCGTTATTATGAGATAAACCGCGGAAGAAACATTGGCCGCATAATTTCCGAACATAGCTCTGTAGACCTTGTTTATTCCGGCTATATTGCCGTTGGCGGCGTTGAAGACTATCGTAAGCGTACGGAAATAATCTTCGCTTCCGCTTACGGAATAACCGAGAGCGCTTATATAGCCCTTCAGCTCGTTTATTTTAGCGACGTCGTTTGCGGCGGCTACGAGCGCGCTCAATTCGTTCGTCAACGAATACAGGTCGTCGTAGTACTTAGCTCCTACGCCGAGGATGCTTTCGGTCGCTCCGAAGGTAAAGTAGTTTTCCCTTACGAAGGTAACGAACGCCGTTCTTATATTCTTCATTCCGTTTACGCAGTCCGCGTCGCCGTAGAGCGCGTTGCCATCGGAAATTACCGACGCAAGGACTTTAAGCTTGGCTTCGTTGTCGAACACGCCGAAATTGTCGGTAAATTGTTTTATGTAATTAGAGATATTCGTCGCAAAGTCCACGAATTTTGCATACTCTCCGGGAACGGGATGCGCGTTGACGGCGGTCACCGCTTCGGTAAAGGCGCCTGCGTTAAGCTCTTCTCCGGTAACGGCAAGATATACCTTTTTGAGGAGTGCCGTCGCCGAGCTTATATAGCCGTCGTACATAGAGGCAATCTGCGTTCTGAACGCGCTGTAAATTCCTCCGTTGCGTTCGGAATAAATATGTTGCGTAAAGTATGCGAAAGCGTCGGCGTAAACCGCCGTTTCCATAGCCTTCATATAATTCGCGAACAAGTCGTCGAAGTCGGAAATAATTCCCGTCGAAAGAGTGCCGTCCTCGTAGGAAAGATACATTTTTTCCATAAGGAGAGCTTTGTTCTTGACGGTCTTGGACAGCAATACCTCCGTCCTCGTCCGGTCGTATAAAGAGTACGTGTCGGAACCGTGGTCGAGGGAGTTCATTTTACTGCGCATATCGTCATAGCAATCGATAAAGGCGGTATACGTCGCTCTCGGCATATCTCCGCCGAACAAAGCCGTGATGCTTCCCGAAGAGAACAGCAAATCGAACGCTTTCAACGCATATTCCTTATATTTGGTTACGAACTCGTCTCTGCAAGAGGTAAGATAAGCGTCGTCGGAATACCGGTCGTCCTCACTGAAAGCGTAAACCGCGTCTATTATCTCCTTGTTGTTGTTATCGTGAATGAGGTTTTCGTAGCCGAGAGCCGTTTCGCGATACTTGCCGCCCTCCGTCGCTATATTGTCCTTTACCGAAGAGGATATCGCGACGTTCTGTTCTATTCCTCTGAGAGCGGTTATCCTTCTGTAATTATAGTCGTACACGTTCCCCTTATTCGTCACGGCAAGATAATCGGCGTATGCGTAAAGCTCCGCGTTGTCCGCGCGGTAGTCGTACGCGTTGGCTTGTTTCTTGTTTACGTTATACGTCGTATCGTCCATCCCAACCGCATTGTTTATGCTATGGGTATCGTGGGCATACTCGTACGTCTGAAGCTTTGCCGTCTTGTCGCAAGCGGCGAAACGTTCGTATACGGATTTCAGCTCCTGCATATTCGCGGCAGCCGTTATTTCCGACGGATCGGGGGAAGCTACGGGGTATTCCTCGTAGTCGATAACAACGGTCCCTTCTCCTATCTCGTTATCGAAGCTTTCTTTCGTATTGGCAGGATCTTTTTTAAGATATTCGTCGAGCTGCGTATAGTAATAGTAATCGTACTCCGCGCTTCTCATAGCGGCGAGATGTCCGTCGAAGACGTCCCTTAGCTGCGCCGTCTTATCCCTTGCCGCGCCGAGCATTGCCTTTTCGGTCCGCGCGCCGTATTCGTCCACCACTCTCGACGAGATATTCTCGAACACGGCTCTCATGTCGGCGACGTACGCGTTGAGGTCGGCAACGGTAAGCTTTTCGTACATAAGATTGCCGTACGCCGTCGCGTCCTCGTCTATTATTCCGTTTATAGCCGTTTCGTATGTAGCTTTCCATTCCATAGCTATCTTCGCGTCGTAGCCGGAAGAATCGGCGACTACTTCGGAATAAATCTTTCTCATAAGCTCCGCCTTCTGTAAGTCGGAAGCGTTGTCCTCGAAACGCGCGGTAAGATCGCTTTCCGCGGCTGCGACTACGTCGTCTATCTCCCCGTAATAACCGTTTATCGTGCCGTATAAGGCTGTGGTCGCCGCCTTGAATTCGGAGAAATACTCGTTATACGCTATTATGTTCAGCTTTTCGTATTTCTTTGCGTTGACGCCGATTACGCTCATTCCTTCTTTTATTGCGGAGTCGGCGGAATCGATTATTATCTCGGTCAGCATGTCCTTAATATCGGAATACAAGCTCTCGAACACCTTCGCGCGAAGCATAGCGTCCATTTCCTCTATTCTGCTCGCGGTGGACGAAAGTCTGTACCAAGCCTCCCACGCAAAGCGCTTGGAGTACTCTTCGTTGTTATATCCGGCAAACAGCGTATTTATGGCGGCCGCTTTTTCCTTTATCTCTATGACGTTCCTTCCCGAATCGTATATATCTCCCTCGAAACCGAAGCCTGCCCAGCATTCTGCGGTAAGAGCGGAATAATCGCCGGAATTGAATGCGTTGATAACGTTCTCTATTTCCTTTTTATGTACCGAATCGCAGATCTTTATATATCTGCCGTAAATAAGGGCTATCCTTTCGTTAAGTCCGGTATCGGCGTGATTGTTCATATAATAGTCGGCGTACTCTACCGCCTCGTTAAGAGCGGCGTTGCTGCCGGCGTAATTTATAAGCAACTGACTTATAGCAAGATACGTCGGATACAAAGGCATATCTTTAACGTCGGCGATATCTCCGTAAGCTATCGCCGAGCTTACCTTTTCGACGGTAATTCCGCGTTTCGGCATTATGCTCTTTATCGCGACGTCGATTTTCCTGCGCGTCGTCTTATCCTGTTTGGCGCATTCTTCTCTCAAGGTAACGTACATATCCCTGACGATATTTATAGCGGTGATTATCCTGCCGTAATGCTCCGAGCTTTCGCCCTTATAATCCGCGAAGCAGTCGAAATAGGTCTCGTAAGAAATTACGCCGTAACTATCCGAAGCTATTTCCGCTACTACGCTTATTTCCTCCGCGGTCATGGTCTTGCCCGCCGCGTCGAACAGGAACAGATAACGGGAGAAGGCTCTCGCCATTCTGTAAAATTGCACGAGATATCCGTCTTTGCCGTAAGCGGAATCGCGACATATCGCCGTGACGTTGCCGATTTTGTCGGAATCGTAAACGTATTCCTCCGCCGTGACGAACAGGCTCTTATCCGCGGCGCGCGTCTTTAATTCCGAATATATAAGATAAACCTTCATAAGGTCGTTTTCCACCGTTAAACCGTATCTGTCGGCAAAGTAACGGGAAGGATTGATTTCCTTGCCGTTGTTTATTCCGGAATATGCGTATCCGCTGTTGACCGCGCCCGTCTCCGCGGAAAGAATAACTGCGTTTTCGGGGAGAAGGCTCTTGTATTCGAGGCTGATGAGATTGTTCCACGCCTGCGTTCTGTAAGAAACGCCGTCTGCGGCAGCCGTTATGGCGTCGAGCTCCTTGCCCGTGCCGCGCAAAACGACGAATTTATCGGCATAGCGTTTCATGAGAGAGTCGAGAAGCTCTATTTTCTCATAGTCGGTTTCTCCGTCGGTGGCTATAAGCTGGGAAGTAATTCTTTCGACGCCGCTGTTTCTCAATTCGTCCACGGCGAAAAGTCTTATCCTCCTCATTACGTCGACGGCGACGCCGTCGAAATCCTTTTCCACGTCGGTAAGGGCTGTCGCCGGATCGAATACGAGGTCGTAGACGAGCTCCGCCACCTGATAAGCGTTGAGTATTACCGTATTTGCAACGCTGTATTTAGCCACGGCGGCGTTTAGTGCGTCCAGTATTACGATAAGGTCGCTTATTTCGTCCGCGCTCAATCCCGCAAGCGTATCGCCGTCGTAATATCTGTAACGGCGCATTTCGTTTACCAATATCGATTTCAATATCGCCGAATCGTCCGCCGCCAAAGCTTCCTGATAGAGGGTGGAGGATTCCTGTAGGTCTTTTTTGTACTTGTCGTACGCGTACGCCTTAAGCTCCTGCTCGGTAGCGTTTTTATACCTTCCTTCGGCGTAGCTGAACGCGCCGTTCATCAAAGCCTTGTCGTAAGCGTCCGCCTGAGCGTAATAAGCGTCCCACGCGTACGCGCGCTGTACCGTATACAATTCGTCGTACTTAGCGAGATAAACGGTAATCTTATCCTCTCCCGACGTGTATTTAATCTGGTCGGAAATATAACTTATCCAACCGTCTTCCATAGCGTAGTTGGCGCGCATTATTCCCTTTATAAGCGCAGTGTAACAATAGCTGTCGTTTACGCCGAGAGAAACAGCTTCCAGACGAAGCGCCGCTATTTTTTCGCGATATACGCTCTTTTCGTAGACGTTTCTCAACGCGTCGGCTTCGTCGCTTATCTCCGAAACGAACACGTCGTACGCCGATTTCTTGTCCGACTGCGTGGAGAGAATGTCGTCCATTCTTCCCTTCAGAGCTTCCGACGCAAGATTATAATAGCTATTCCACGCGTAAGCTTTCAGATAATCGGAATAGAAGCTCTCCAGCTTTACGTTAAGCTTATCGCCGGAGGTCTCTTCTTTATCGGCGGAGAAATTATATCCGTACGCCGCGGTGAGAACGGAGTTGCCGTAGATTTCGCCTATCATATAGTCGTAGGTAAGGACGTAAATCTGACTGTCGCTCATCTTCGGGAAACGCACCTGCATATCCGCGTAAACGGAGCTTATCTCGGGTTTGTTACCCGCTATCCATTCGCGTACTTTTTCCGCCTTCTTATCGGAAGAAATATTATAAAGCTTGTATAACTCGCTTCCCTCGAAAAGCACGTTCCAGACTTCGTCGGGATAGATAAGAGAGTCTTTTTCGTCTCCGTACCACTTGTTTATGGCGTTTGCCATACTCTCCGGAACCGCCGTTACGCTCTCGGTCACGTTGTACGCCGTGCTGGGCAAGCCTATGGTTATCAATAAGGTTATACTCGGATCGATATTGATACCGAGATACGGATCCATAACGCTTTCGACCATAGTCTGAACGTTGGTGATAAGGTCCGCCATGTCCACGCCCAAAAGCTGTTTTACAAGTCCGAATATCGCCCCGTTTACGAGCTCTACGGTAAGTCCTTCCACTACGTCGCCTATTATGTTGATGGTTCCGCTCGCCTTCTCCGTTACGTCTGCGAACGAGGCGTTTTCTTTTGCGAAAAGCTTCTCGTACGTCTTAATCATCTCGTAGGTGTTTTTGGCTTCTTCCGTTGCGTTTCCGCCGGTCAACGCCTTGATAAGATCCATAATTCCGCTTATCTTTACCTTGCCGAGATAGAAGTTTTCGCTGCCGGATAAGCCCTCCGCGTCTATATACACGTCTCCGCGTATATACGCAAGACTAAGTATCGGACGTTCGTCTTCGGCGCGATCCGCCGGAGCTTTATTGTAAATGGACAGCCTTGCCTGCAAATCCTCGAGTATGCTGTTTATGTTGAGCGTTACGTCGACCTTCGCATACAAAGCCGAATCGAGCGATTCCAAAAATTCTATTATCGGGTCGATTGCGGTATCTATGCCGAGAGTCGCGCCGAGGTCGAAATAGCCGTTATTTTTAAGAACCTGCAGCAATCCGCCCAGCTTATAGATACCCTTTTCGTCGGTTACTTTTACAAGGAACTCAGTCGAGAAATAAATGGTGTCGAGTCTGTCGAGCTGAATGTATTCCGCGCTGTCGCTGACCTGTATGTCGAGACCGTTGAACCCTACGTACAAGCCCTTTACCGAAATACCCAATCCGAGAACGGGATTGAGAACGGTACTGCCGGTAACGAGATTTTCGCCGAGCGCAAGCTGCAAACCGATGTCGAAGGTGTTTACGCCTTCCTCAACCTTCATTCCTTTCACGTAAACCTGAATTGCCGCGTCGGGGAACATATCGAAGCCGCCGAAGCCGAACACCTTGAGAAGGCTTGCTATCGCCGCCTTTTTTACTATGAGATAAATACCGGACGTATTTATTTCGGCGTCTATTCCTATATTGACCTTGCCTATGGCGGCGCACAACGCTTCGTACGCGGAGAACAACGCCTGCGTCTGCTTGTCGCTTCCGTCGCCGAACACGAGATTACCTACGTCGGCAAGATAAAGTTTGTCGCTGTTGAGATTGGACAGGTCTATATAGAGATTACCGCCGAAATAGGTAATTACCGCCCATTCCTTAGTGCTGTCGGACGCAACCTTGTCTCCCACTCTGAATATGCGGAGAGCTATTCTTATGGAGGAGCCGGAAATAAGGTGCTTAAGATATTCGTTATCCTCGCCGTTGCCGAGGTCGAGGCTGGCTTCTATGTCGACGGCTACGGTTATTTTCTGCTTGTTGGCTATATACAAGGCTATATCCATAACGAGTCCGCCGAGATAATTTTTCATTATCGTATTTACCGGCTCCTGATAGAGGTTCGTTCCCGTAGTAACGCCGGCGTCGATTTCCAGCACGATAGAGGTTTTTATGGCAATTTTCGGGAGCATTCCGTCGATTTCCGCAAAATCTATCGGATCGCCGTTTTCGTCCCTTTCGAGTATCTCCTCTTCGTTGAATTCTATATTCTGCTTCTGATTGAAGCTGAGCTCCATATTGCGGATGGCGAGCATAAGCCCTATGCCTCTGCCCGTTCCGACGCCGTTTTCGTTTATACTGTCGAAATTCAGCTGTACCGCTATGAGGTTTCTGTCGCCGTCGTCGTAGCTGCCGTCGGGCTTTACGATATCTTCGTCGTTATACGTGGCGACGCTGAAAATATCTATGGCAAGACTCGGCTCTCCGACCTTACTTATCATACTCTTTACGTTGCCCATACCGAGGAAGGAGAGCAAAGCGTAAACCGCGTTGGCGGCTATCTGAACGCTCATTCCGTATCTGGCAAGCTCGATATCCACGGAAGGATTGCTTCCTCCGTTGGCGTCGGCGTATTTTGCAAAGCTGTCGAAGACCGTTTCGTCTCCCTCTCCGGCGGAAAGCACGTCCGCTATCATCGCCGCCATCACCGCTTTGGATATCGAACCTCCGTTGCGGATATCGTGATAAACGGGATAATCGGAATTGCCCAACAGCTTCTTTATCTGGTCGAGGGCGTTCTTGACGTACAGCCGTTGTATATTGAATCTGTGCGCGTCTATATAGACGAAATTGTACAGAGTTCCGTCCTCCTCCGCCGCCGTGCCGAACACCAACTGCAATACAGTCTCTTTGATATTTCCGCTGCCGTCGAGAGAATATACCGTAAGAGATATATCGGTATCGCTAAGGTCCTTGTTCATAAGACGGAAAAGATTGATTTTCGCCTCCAACGAAATCCTGAAGTAGTTGCCGATACTGTTCAGTATGCTCAATACCGGAGCTATCTGCAAAGTCTGTCCGTTGAACGTCAGGTCAAGCCCTATGCTCGCAATAAGGCTGTTTATCAATTCGGTAAAGTCGTAACGCGCGTCGTCGTCGAGGTTAAGACCGAATTCTATATCGAGTTTCGCGTAAACGTACCCGAAGTTTTCGTCTATTTCGGCAAATCCGCCTTCCTTCTCGACCGATTTTTCAAGATTTTCCACGTTGACGATTTCGGTCCTTTCTTCCTGTCCCGTTATATTGTCGAAATCGTCGTAAACGAATTCCAGTCTGGTGCGCGACAAATCGCTTTCCGCGATTTTTACTCCCGCTTCGACGAATTTTATTTCCAGATACAGGTTTGCGATTTCCGCGCCTACGTTAAGTATGGAATTCTCGAACAGTATACCTAAGGTAATTTCGCCTTTCTTGCTCGCCGCGTCTATTATAAGCTGCGGTATATCCGAATAGGATTTGTCGTAATAATCCTCGAGTATAAGCAGATATTCCTCGGTAACGTCCATTCTCGTCCATACCGAATCCCCGTTTTCGTCGACAATCTTTCTCAACGAGAACGCCATTTCGGGATAAACGCACCCTATTACTCTCTGAGCGTCGGCGTTTATGTACGTCCAGGCTGCATACCTGTATTCGATTGCGGTAAGAAGTCCTCTCGCGCTGATAACGTACTGTTTGAATGCGGTATTATAATAATTTTCGGCGGTTTCCGGGCTTATGGACTTGTTGTCGACAAGATATTCCCAAGCCACCACTTTCCAGGTGTGCGAAACGTTTAGGGCGTACTTTTCGTATCTGCCCTCCGAAATTATGAAAATGTTGTTTTCTCTTACGTAATCGTCAATCGAGCCGTTAAGCGTGGCGTCTCCCGTGGTCTTGAAGCCGTAGGTCGTGTACGCAAAGGAGTTTACGTACCTGAACGCCGCAAGGAGCGTGGCGTAGGTGTTGTTTATATCGGTACGTATCTTCTTCCAGGCCTCCGAACCCGCCATAAGCTTACTGCCGCCGTTTTCGGTTTCTTTTTCGTTATATATCGCCTGATATTTTTCCTTATCGGCGTTGCTCCAGGCAAATCTTCCGGTAAAATACTCGAAAGCGTAACTCTCAATCTCGCGGTCTTTGAGGTCGGGAGCTATTCCGCTCATTCCGTTTACCGTTTCTTCCGCCTGTTCGTAAGCGGTTTTCAATGCGTTGAGTTTAACGTGCATGTCGTAGACGTAACTCTCCAACGCCATTCCGGCAGCATAATAATAGGAATACTCCTCCGCCGTTTCCTCGCTGAATTTATCCAGCGCGTCGGAATCGTCGAGAGCTTCTCTTATGCCGTCTATATCTCCGTTAATTTCGGCGTACAGTCTGTCCCACGCCTCCGCTCTGACGTCGCTGTCCGTTCCCGTCTGCAGACTGCCGTAAATTTCCATAGCTCTTTCGGTATAATACTGACCGAGCGAATTGCTGTCGAGCAGAGCCTCCCATGCGTTCTGTTTGTTCTGTTCGTTCGCTGCAAGAATATCGTCCATACGGTTAAGAACGGTCTGTTTTTCGGCGATGTTCTCTTCTTTGTCCCCTTTATAAACGCTTTCGATATAATTCAAAAAGCTACGCGAATAACGGCTTCTTTCGTCGTTGAACGCTTCGTTAAGGAGCTTGATAAGAACGTTTGCCGCGGCGGATATGGTAAGTCCGTACGTGTTGCCGACCACGGCGTGTATAAAGTCCGCCAACGTCGTTTCCCTTCCTCCGTCGGCGTTATCGGGAAGGAGACTTCCTCCCTTTCCGAACACTTCGGAATAGTCCATAAAGAAGCTGTTCGGATCGATTTTTCCTATGTTTTCTTCCGCCGTCGACTTCATATAGAGAAGATATCTCGCCGTATCGAACAAAGCGGATCCGCTCGAAACGGTCGCGGCTTCGTTCCCCTCTCCGTCCGCGGCGTTGCCGGCGGTTTCTTTATCCCCGCCGAACAAATCGCCCAATTTGTTCATAAGTCCGTTCGCGGTGGATTCGAAATCGGTCACCTTGACGCGTCCCACGTGGAATGCCGCGAGGTCGAGGTAAAGGGATAAGAACTCGTTGATTCCGTCGGGCGACTCTTTTACAAGATATACGCCCATTACGAGATCTTCGGTAATATATCCGTCCTTTTCTCGTCTGTTTATTATTTCCAGATAGAGCTCGACTCCCGACGCGCTGAGCACTTTCAGAATATTCAGCTTTCCGTCGTCGTCGTAGAGAGCCTTCTTCGCTTCTTTCTGCTCGTCGGTAAGCGTTCCTTCGTCGCCGCTTAACAACGATATCAGCATATAGAGCTGAACCAGATTGGCTTTCGCCTCCAACCGGAAAGTCAAATCGGCGCTGACGGTCTGAAGAGCTTTCAGAATAACGTCCACGGCAAAAGTATCGTTGCCGAGCAGTCCCCTCAACAAATCTCCGAAGTTTATCGAGGTTATGTCCTCGGGACTCGAAGCCTCTGCCTCTCCGTTTGCGCCCAGCTTCAACGCTCCTTCGAAGAAAAGCTTTAAGTCCGTGGTCCATTCCTTGTCTATTATCGTATACGCGTCCTCGTTTATCGAAAGCTCCAGACCGCTGTTAAGACTGAATTTAGGATAAGCGACGGATATGGACAGATCGAACAGATTTTCAAGCTCGAGGTTTATCTCCGCCAAATCGTCACCGAACGCGCTCACGTAAAGATTGGGAGTGTACTTATCGAAATATTCTTCTATATCGACTCCGAGAGCGGCTACGAGAGCGTAGATGGCTCCGCCGGTTACTTTGAGCATTAACAAATCGCTCGCTTCTTTTGTATTTATCTGTAGGAGTATTTCTCTCGCTATCTGACTTGCGACGGCGGCATAGGCGGCTTGCTCGTCGGAGGGAGCGGAATTCGACGCCGAATTACTGCTTCCCCTGCCGAGGATTGCTCCCAAATCGAGCCCGAAGCCCTTTGCCAGAGCGATAACAATCTGACTTACGTTGCTGAGCTTGATTCTCTCCACTCCGAGAAAACCGAGATTGATATATACGTCGGCTATGCCCTCCGCGTCGAGGGTGACGTACAGGGAAATCGCATCGCCGAGATAATAATCTCCGCTGAGACCGTACAACTTGTTCCAGCAGGCTACCTTCCTTTCCGTTTCGTTGGCGTATTTGTTTATCATTTCTCTCTGAATTTCATTCATTATGCCGTAGCACTTGTTGTCGTCCAGAATTTCCGTTTCCGGCGTATATACTTTGCCGTACCTATCGAGATTGTCGTCGTCGGGAAGGGCTGTCGAGAGTTTGTCCAGCAACAAATCCCAAGCTTTTGCCTTATTCTCCGCGTTGTTTTCGCCCACGGCGGCAAGGAAATCGGTAAGGAAATTCCTTCTTTCCTCAAGATAATCGTAAAGCTTCTGCTTGCCGTCCGAAGTAAAATTCAAGAACAGCTCTATATTCTTGAGCTCCTTGAGTGTGGTAAGATTGACGTTGGCGTTTACCGAGAAATAAGTCGCCTGCTTGAATTCCTGCGTGTCGGCGACGTCGAGCTGCAAGCCTACGTCCCAATCTCTTCCGTCCAACCAATATTCGGTGAACATCCTGACCGCGTAATCGAAGTTGAAATTGCGGTTTACGTTCGACAAAGCGAATGCCGACTTTCCTCCCCACTGGAAGCCGACGGTGGTGAATTTTTCCACCTCTTTGTAGTCCTTTTCCCTGTCGGCGTCGGTAATAATATCGTTTGTAAAGCTTGCGTTCAAGCCGCCTATCGTAAGACCTATTTCGGTGGCGTGATCGTTCTTTTCCGTCACGTTGCCTTCCGAATCGAGATAGATATTGGCGGTAAGATTGAGGTTATTTTTGAATCCTACGGTAAGATCCATACCGAAATCGAGGGCGGAAAGAGCTTCGGTAAGATCTACGCCGAAGATTCTTATTACGCTTATGAGCGTCGCCTTCGTTACCGCGATACCGAGATTGCCGTCGTTGAACATAATGTTCAGATACGTAGCCAGCGCGGGCTCGTCGGCGTTGCTCGCCGCGGCGTTTTGAGCCGAACCTCTCACGATATCCGCCGGAGACGGGCTGTCCAGCCCGAGGAATTTGTCGATAGCGTCCCCCATTGCGGAAGTAAACGTACTGTCGAATATTTCCGTCACTCCTTTAATTACCGCGGTAACGTCGCGCAAAACGACGTCTCCTATGTTGAAGATGTTGGTGGATACGTACACGTCTCCGAAAAATTGCGTTTCCGTAGGCGCGAGATTGCTGCCGTCGTAATATACGGTAAGCACCGATTCGCTGTTTATCGTATTTTCCGTTTCGGAATAATTATGACGGATAAGCTCTATTTTGAGGATACTTCTGTATATGCTCTCGAAATCGAGCCATGCGTCCACGACGAATTCCAGACTGTCGTCCATTTCGCCGAGGAATTGCGCCATAATGATCGCTCCGACGTCGTTCAAGTCTACGAGAATGGAGTTTTTGCACAGATAATCCCACGCCAAAGCGTAATGGTTGTCGTCGCCCTCCGTCCATTCGTACCACTCCGCTACGTCGTTCTTGTTGATTTTTATATCCTTTACGGCGGAAGCGTAACGGGTTTGCATCTCTTCCTTCTGCTTCTGCGAAAGCTCCGACGAAGACACTCTCTTCCACGCCGCCGTCTTCTTCGCCGCGACCGTCATGGTGGAATTGCCGGCGTTTTCCTTTTCTATCTCCGCATATACGGCGTCGAGCTCGCTCTTCTTGAACTCGGAATTGCTGAATACGGTGTTAATAACGTCCGTTATGTTGTAATCGTTGCTCGGACGCAGACCGGATTTACCGGTATCGTTGCGGATATACAAAGAACCGGACGCAGTAACGTGCACCGCGTCGGGAACGCCCTGCATTTCGCTTTCGGGCGGATACTTATCGGTGTTTATCGTCACCTTATAATTGTCTCTCTTGTCCGGATCGACGCTCGCGCGCAGCTTGGAAAGTCCGAGACCTATCGAATAGGTGCTCTCCAAGCCTACCGAGAGTCCGAATTCTATTCCGTCGCTGAAATCCAAACCGATATTTATAGAATCTATCGTTATTAAATCGTTGACTCTTTCAAATCCGAGCATGGTAAGAACCGCCGATACGGTGACGGCGGAAAGCTCTACCGAAACCTTGCCGGAATTGTACAGAATCTGCAAAGCAATCCTCGTAGGATTGTCTATAGCCGCGTTGGATAACTCGGGAGTGCGATAATCGGCGGAAAGCGCGGGTACGAGCTTCGATACGAATTCCTCCATCTCGCCGACGTTTTTCACAATCACGTCGGTATTTTCGGGCTGCGTCTCGTTGCGTATTTTTTCAAGCTCTTCCTTGAAGCTTTCGTTGTGTCTTATGCGGTAACAGGTCACCGACTTCAGTTCCTCCGCGGTGACGCCCCTTGAAGCATACTGCTTTTCCACCGTTTCTTCTACGGCTTTTTCCACGTACTCCTCCAACAGCTTCAGATATTCGCCGGTCGCTCTTATCTGCGCGTTGGTTTTCGTGCCGTAAATTTCTACGTAAGTGCCCGCTCCGTCGGAAGTCATATCCTCGGAAGTCTTCATATACTCGATGACGGCGATACCCTGCTCTCTTTCTATCGTAACGAGCTCTTTCGCGACGATTACGGCGCGTAAAAAGCTCTTTATTTCCGCTATCGTCTTCTCGTACTCGTCGTCCATAAAGCTCTTGAGATTGCCGTCTATTCCTTCTTTGTTGTAGACGGTATCCCATCTTCCGACGTAATCGGATACGTAATCGTTATAGGAGTCGTACGCCTTTTTCGCGAGAAGGTCTCCCAAATCGACGTAGTGGGTAGGCTCCGCGCCCATCTGCTCGTCCTTTTCCCATTGCGCCTGCCGCATAATCTCTTCTTCTTCGGATACGCTTATGCGCAACGGAGAACCGTCCTCTCTCAAAAACGGAACGAGAGTGGTATAAAAATCTCCGGTAGCCGTATTTCTGACAACTATGTTGCCGTTACTTTCTATCACGTAGCTTCTCGACGTGTTTTTGAGGAAAATATCGTTGGATTTATCGGTGTATTCGAAGTTGTTTCCGAATGCGTTGACATAGTAAAGATAGATATATCCGTCGTCGTTGAGAAGATATTTATACGCGCTCGTCGGATACCTCGAAGCGTATCCGTTGTTCACGTAGAAATTGTCGAAGAAATAGTTGAGAACGGTTTCCTTCATTACGTAATCCATAAAGTTACGTTTGCTCAGATATCCGTCCTCGGCGGCTATCGCGTTGTCGAACGTCTTATTGTAGTTGACGTTCCACAAAGTAGCGATCATACCTACGTACGTACCCTCGAGGTCGCTGACTGCCACAGGATTTATTCCGAGATAACTGAGGTCGACGTATCCCTTGTTCTCGTCCACGAAAACGCCCGCTATAATAGTATAGGCGCGACCGTCGCTCGCCGTGTATCCGCCGGTATCGGGCGCCGATTTATCGAAAATAACCACTCCGAGATTACTGTCGAAAATGTTGTTTACGTTGATATTTCCTTTCACGGCAAGTCCGAGATGGAGTCCCGTTTCGTAGAAATATCCGTTTTGAATTTTCAAAGCGAGACTCTTTATCAGTACGTCGAGGAATTCTTCGCTTCCCTCCGCCGAGCCCATAAGCTCGGTAAGCATCTTTCCTATCGTCTCGTTGAGCTTTTCGGGAATAAGCTCGGGCGAGCCTGCCTCGAGATTAACCTCGAGCTCGACGTTTACCGAAACTACGAGCTCCTTAACCCACTGGTCGAGAGTCACGTACGTGGCGGAGCTGTGACCGCCTATAAAATCGAGATCCGAGCCTTTTTTCAGATTGACGGTTTCGATAAGCTTCAAACCGAGATAAAACGCCTCTTTGTTGCCCATCTTGTCGTCTATTATACCTACGTGCGCCTCGATATAATTGCTGTCCTTATAGTGGGGCACGATCTTTTCCATATCGATTTCCCTTTCCCAATCGGTAACGTTGCCGTTTTCGTCCTTAATAACGAGCTTGCCTTCGTCGCCGTAGGAGTACGAGAATATCTTTATATCCTTCGTTCCGTCTTCCTTGTAGGTGATGTATTCGTAGAGCTTGTTGCCCTCTGCGTCGCGCGCTATCTGCGTGCCGAGGTGCAGGCTGAGACTGCCGTTTATTTTCGGGAGCTCTCCGGTAATGTCCACCGAAAGCATGGCTACCAACGCCCCGATAAGCTCGGCGTTAAGCACTACGCCCAATCTGCCGTCTTCAACGTTCACGCTTTCGATTGCGCTGCCGATAAGCCCGAGAACGTCGAGCCCGCCGCCTTCGCCGTCGGCATTGAGAGAAATCGTGTTGCTCAGCATATACAGGAGGCTGTCCGCGTTCTCTTCTACCTCCACCTTATCGCTGTCTTCGGGCAGGGACAGACGCAAATCCGCGTTTGCTCCGATAATTGCGCCCAATCCCGAAAGATCGAGCCCCATTCCCTCCAACAATTTCGCCACGCCGAGATTGGGCACGGCTATTTTGGGGATTTTACCGTCGATTACGTTGGTCAACGGCAACGTCTCCCTTAGCTGAGTCATCATATCGTACTCTTCGCTCACCTTCGTATTGATGAAAAGAGTATCGTCGTTGCCCGAATAGTAAAGGGTAAGGAACGGATAGCCGTACGGCTTATTGCCGTCGGAATCGAGAATATAGAGGTCGACTATAAGTCCCATCTCCGAAAATCTGAGAAGATTGATGCCGGCTTTTATTTCATAACCTATGTTAAGCTCGGACGACGTCTCTATTCCGAGAGCGAGCATTACGTTCTTGACGAACGCGCCCACGAGAGCGGAAAGGTCGATTTCCGTATCTGCGCCGCTGCCTATTTTAACGCTGCCGGTTATGCTCGCGCCGTATTCCAGCGCGCCCGCCATGGATTTATATTCTCCGCGCAGGCTTTCCGCATTCTCTTTACCGTCGAGCGGAACGTCGCCGTTCTCGTCGCAGCCTACCGCCTCCATATCGAATTTGGGACGTTTGAAATAGCTTATTCCCGTCGTATACGTTCCGTCGGGCGCGTCGCCGCCTATCGCCGCGCTGAGTTTAAGAGAATCCGTCACGTCCACGTCGAGCCTTATGGAATCGAACGGCCTTGCGAAATCGAGACCGAGAGACAGGTTTTGTATCCCGAGATTTATTCCGGGCATAAACATTCCGACAAGAGTGTTTATCGCGGCGTTGTCAAAATGGATATCGAATTTTTTGGAGGTCGCGTCGGGGAAGGTAAAGTGCTTCAGATTGCCCTGTTCGTCGGTTTCCACCAAAAGAGTAAGCAAGGTAAGCACGTCGAGTCCGCCCCCCGCCTCGTCGGCGTTGTTCGGTCGCGTGCCGCTCGTAGTACCCGCATAATACGGGTCGAAATATTTCATTAGTCCGCCCAAAAATCCGGGCACTTCAGGCGTGCCGGCAAGCAGCTGAGTCACGTTGAGCGAAGGCATGCGCAGCTGCGGAATAAACGCCCTGCCGCCGCTGGTCAGATTGCTGGCGTCGATGTACAGGGTATTGAACACCACGGAGCTGCCCTCCTCCATCCTGAGGTCGGGCACCAGATACAGCGACACGACTTCCCGTCCGCCGTATTTCAGCGTAACCTGAGCCTTGTTGTTGGCGTTGTTGAACAAATCGAGGCTCAGAGCGAGCTTGACGTCGAAATTATAGTCGGAATCGCCGGCAAACCGCAAAGGTATCTCGCCGAGCGCGCCGAGATTGAACGAATTGCCTATCAAACCCGAAATAGTCAGCTCTTCGTCCTCTTTGTTCTGTACTCCGAGATTGAAATTAAGCTCGAGATTGGTAAAGCTTCCCTTTTCGTAGGTGCTGTTCTTGCCCGCGCCGAAATTGTAGCCGGCGAGGTTCATTTTTACTTCGTCGCTCGCGCTGGTATTGAGCTTGAACGGATTGATTTTCAGATTGAGGTCGTATTCTTTGGTTTCGCTCTGCACGTCCAAAGCAAATCCCGTAAACTTATACCCTTTGGTCATCGTGCCGTCGCCCTGCTTCAAATCGGTAAGCTCGGTAATGGCTTTCAGCTCCACCGTCATCGACGGCCAATCCTTGTGCGTGATGTCGTAAAGTCCGAATCCGAGTATCGCCCGAAGCAACGGATCCATATCGGGCAACTCCATATTGAGAAGCTTGCCTATGCCCTCCCACGTAAGATCGAGGGTGAATATACCGGCGAGGTCTATCTTGCCCTTTTCTATCATCTCGAAAATCATATCGGCGTTGATATACTGATTTATGTATTGATATTTGGGCATATCGCCGACTTTTTCCGCGCTGTAAACGACGTTCGACTGCGAAGCGAACAGTATCTTCCAGACGAGAGGCAAAAGTCCCTGTATCGTTCCCGTCCCCTCCATATAACCGCCGAGCAGATTGCCGACCATAGGCACTATGTCGACTTCCTTTTCTTTAAGAACGTTGACGAGAGCGACGCCTATCTGGTTCATATTAAGCTGTTCGGAATAATACTTTTTGCCGAGTACGTTCAGATAGGTGGTGGAATCGTAATAGTAGAATCCCAAAGCGGTCGCGTCGCGTCTTATGTCGCGCAACTCTATAACCAACGCGCTTTGCGCGTTGTCTTCGAGATTGAGAGCCGCTTTTACCGTTATTTCGAATTGTGCGCTGGAAACCGTTTCGGAGGTGTACTTGTCGTCGACCTTTGCGTAAGAATTGAAGGAGATAGCGATTGCGAAATCGACGTTGAGCCACTTTTCGTCGTTGGCGTAGGTTGCGCCGAGGTTTCTGACGGCGGTCTTTATGTATTCGGTAGCTTCTTTGTTCGTGACGTTGACGACCTGCTGAACGTCCTTATTGTCGTCAATAATTCCGCCGCCGCCGTTTTCGCCGCCTTCGGTTCTTTCCGAACACGCCGCTATGCTGAATACCAGCGCGATAATCATCAGAAGCATCAGCAAGCAACGAAGGCGTGAGCCTCCGAAAATGCCGTGCGTCGTTTTTTTGTTTTTTGGTGTCATTATTCGCTTCTCCGTTTTCGGTTTTCTTCAAAAGGGCGCACTTCACCCTTTTTTACGCAATCACATTATAACCCATAAATCAAAGCGTGTCAATAGGCGCGTTGAATTTATATTATATATAATACTACGGGCGCAACACGAACGGAACGAAGTCTCTTCCTCGCGGGCTCTTTCTTCTCTCTTCCGTCGACGTAAAGTCGCAAAAATATTAAAAAATCCGCAAAAATACGCGGATTGATTTTTTCTGTTTTTGTAAAAAATTTCCTTTTTTTATTCGTCGTAATCGTCGGTAAAAAAGTAGCGTTTTCCGTCTTTTTTGTAGCCTAAAACGGTGGCGAGATTTATATTGTACGAGCTCTTGAAAATGCTCAACGCGACGTTCGGATTGGTTTCTTTCAGCTTGCGCACCAAAAGCTTCATTTCCTTTCTTTTGCTCGCCGTTTCGTCCTCTTCCGTAGCGCAACGTTCGGTAAAACGACAGGCGCAACGCAAAAAATCGAGGTCGTTCGCTTTCGCAAAATTGATTATATCCTTTTCCTCGACCTTATACATGGGGCGTATAAGCTCCATCCCCGGAAAATTCCTGCTCTTCAGCTTCGGCATCATCGACTGATACTGCCCGTTGTAAAAAATACCCATAAGTATGGTTTCTATCACGTCGTCGAAGTGATGTCCGAGGGCGATTTTGTTGCAGCCCACTTCTTTGGCTTTCGCATACAGATACCCCCTGCGCATTCTCGCGCAGAGATAGCACGGACTCCCTTCGTCGCAGGAATACGCCACGTCGAAAATATCGGAACGGAATATTTCTATCGGAATATCCATTATTTCGGCGTTTTTGATTATTTTTTGCAGATTTACTTCGTTATATCCCGGATCCATAACGATAAATCTTAAGTCGAAATTGTCCTTGCCGTGCCTTTTCAATTCCTGAAAGCACTTTGCCATTATCATACTGTCTTTGCCGCCGGATATACATACGGCGATATTGTCGCCGTCCTTTATCAGCTCGTATTCTTTTATCGCCTTGATAAATTTCGCGTATATTTTTCCGCGGTACGCGGTGATAAGGCTTCTTTCTATTTCTTTGCTTCTTTCCATAATCGTAATGATACTCCCAAAACGATTATTTTGCAATAAAATTTAACCCGAAGTCGGTTCCGAATCATTATCGCGTGCCCCCGATAGTCCTCTGAACGAGGGGGAAAGTCACCGATTTTTGTCGCGGACATATATATGTAAAATGAAAAAAAATACGTTTCCCGTCGGCGCGGAGCTCACGGTACTTAAAAACCGCCCCTCGGATTTTTTCACAAGACTGAACAATCTCGGCATAACGGAGGGCTGCAGGATATATATTAAATCCGTAAGCCCGTCGGGCGACCCCCTTATAATATCGGCGCGCAACGTACGCTACGCCGTGAGAAAGGAAAATCTCTCGTCGCTTGCGGTGAGGGTGGATTATGAAAATTGCTCTTGTCGGGAACCCAAACTGCGGAAAAACGACGCTATTCAACAGAATAACGGGAAACAACCTCCCCGTCGGAAACCGAGCGGGAGTAACGGTGGAAACGACGGAAGGAAAATTCGGAAAGGACTTTCTCTACGACCTGCCCGGCATATATTCTCTCGATTCTTCGATAAATGAAGAAAACGTTTCGAAAAACTTTCTCGACGACGGCGCGGATTACATAATAAACGTCGTGGACGCAAATTTCCTGTCCCGTTCGCTCCTCCTTACCTCTCAGCTGCTCGCGAAAAAAATTCCTATGACGGTAGTCCTCAATATGACGGACAGAAAAAAGGGCGGAGGAAAAAATTTCGACGAAAAGAAGCTCTCCTCCGTTCTCGGCTGTCCCGTCGTAAAGCTTAAGAGAAACGAAAAGGATTTTTCCTCTCTTATACAGCTATCCGATCCTTCCCGATACAAGCTCTTTTACGGTGATTATTCGACCAGATACGCCGCGTTCGACAGCATTGAAAAATCCGTCGTTTACTTGGGAAACAGCCAAAAAATTTCCGATTCGATAGACAAAATTTTATTCAATAAATTCCTTGCTTTCCCGATTTTTTTGATAATAATGAGCGGCGTTCTTTTGCTTTCGTCGGGCTTTTTCGGCGCGTTTTTGGGAAAATACGTCAATGCCGGCACCGCCGCGCTTTCGCGCTTTATAAAGACGTCCGCGGAAGGAAGGCTCGCGCCTTTCGTCGTCTCTCTTCTTGCGGACGGAATTGTGACGGGCGTAGGAGGAGTCCTCGGCTTTCTCCCCCTCGTGATAAGCCTGTTTTTTATGCTGACCGTTCTGGAGGACTGCGGATATCTGAGTCGCGTGGCGGTAATTACCGACAAAATATTCTCCTCTGCCGGCGTATCGGGCAAAATGGCGGTAAGCCTTATCCTCGGTTGCGGATGTACCGTGCCCGCCGTTATGTCCGCGAGGACTCTCGAGGGCGAAGAGAGGAAAAAGTGCCTTGCCAACGTTCATTTTATTCCCTGCAGCGCGAAACTGCCCGTGCTGTCCGCGCTCGTTTCATGCGCTTTCGACAAAGGATACCTTTTCGCCCCCCTGTTTTATCTCGTCGGAACGGGAGCGGTATTTATTTCTCTCTATCTTACGAAAAGCGCCGAGCCCGTACCCTTCGTCATGGAGCTTCCTCCGTTGCAAAAACCGAATTTACCCTCCGTCGCAGGCGCGACGGGCAGAAAGCTTCGCTCTTTTCTCGGCAGGGCGTGCACCGTGGTGTTCGTATCCTCAGTCGCCGTATGGTTTCTCATTAACTACGACTTTTCGCTACGCTCCTGTCCCCCTCCGGACAGCATCCTCGCCGTTCTGTGCGGAATCTTACGTTTCGCTTTCCTGCCGATAGGGCTCGCCGATTGGAGAACGACTGCCGCTTTTATTGCCGGTTTTGCGGGGAAAGAAACGGTTATCGGGGTGCTGTCCGTAGTCGGAGGAGGAGATATTTCTTCAATTTTTACTCCGTTTACCGCCATGCAATTTTCGACGTTTATATTGTTCGCGCCCCCTTGCGCCGCCTCTCTTGCCACCCTTAAAAAGGAACTCGGAAAAAAGGATTTCTTTATCTGTCTTTTCCGCCAATTTGCGATAGCATACGCCGTTTGCGCCCTCGTCAACGTCGGATATCTTCTCTTCGTCCGATAAGTCCGCGCCTTGCCCTACGGGAATTTTATAAAACCGTTGCTTTTCTCGTCGGAATTATATAAAATATACCTGTCGGCGCGCGTAAAAACGAGCGTCAAGGAGGATAACGTGAAAACCGATATAGAAATAGCCAGAGAAACTCCCGTCCGTCCGATAAAATTCGTCGCCGAAAAGCTCGGTCTTTCCGAAAACGAATACGATTGCTACGGAAAATTCAAAGCGAAAATCAAAATAAAACCGCGTCGTAACGACGCAAAACTGATACTCGTGACGGCAATGAACCCCACGCCGTTCGGCGAGGGAAAGACAACCGTCAGCATAGGGCTTGCCGACGCCCTATCCCTTTCGGGCAAAAAAACCTGTCTTGCTCTGCGAGAACCCTCCCTCGGTCCCGTATTCGGAATAAAAGGCGGCGCATGCGGAGGAGGATATTCGCAAATCGTTCCTATGGAAGACATAAATCTCCATTTCACCGGCGATTTTCACGCGGTAACTTACGCCAACGACCTTCTTTCCGCGCTGATAGACAATCACATAATGCAGGGCAACGAGCTGGATATACGCAAAGTTGTCTGGAAACGCTGTCTCGACCTCAACGACAGAGCTTTGCGGGTAGTCGACGTGGCGCTCGGCGAAAAAAACGGCGTGCCGAGGGAGGACGGCTTTACGATAACGGCGGCAAGCGAAATTATGGCTATACTCTGTCTGTCCGATAATCTGTCCGACCTCAAACGCAGATTGGGCAACGTCCTTATAGGATACAACGGAAAAGGAGAGGCCGTTTACGCAAAGGATCTCGGAGCCGAAGAGAGCATGGCGATATTGCTAAAGGACGCCGTATCCCCCAACCTCGTTCAGACGCTTGAAGGGACTCCGGCAATAGTCCACGGCGGTCCTTTCGCCAACATTGCACACGGCTGCAATACGGTAGCCGCAACGAAGGTCGCAATGAGCCTTGCCGATTACGTAGTAACGGAAGCGGGCTTCGGCGCGGAATTGGGAGCGGAAAAATTCTTCGACATAAAGTGCAGAAAGACCGGCTTGTCTCCCGACGCTACCGTCCTCGTCGTCACCTTGCGCAGCATAAAATACAACGCCGGCGTCCCCTCCGACAAAATTTCTCTTCCCGACAATGAGGCAATAATTAAAGGTTTCGGTAACGTAAAGCGGCATATCGGCAACCTTAAAAACGTATTTAATCAAAACGTCGTGGTCGCTCTCAACCGCTTCCCCGCCGACGGAGACGAAGAAATAGCGTTACTTAAAAATCTTTGTCAAACGGAGGGCGCGACCTTCGCGGTAAGCGAAGGCTTTTCAAAAGGAGGAGAGGGCTGTCTCGAGCTTGCGAAACAGGTGCTTTTAGCCTGCGAACACAAAACCGAGCTTCGCACCGCCTACCCCGACTCCTTTACCGTAAAGGAAAAAATCGAAGCCGTGGCTTATCGCGTTTACGGCGCGAAATCGGTTACTTACTCCGACAAAGCGGAGGCTGTGATAGCTTCTTTGGACGAGAGAACGGCAGGTTTTCCCGTTTGCATAGCGAAAACGCAATACTCTTTCAGCGGAGATCCGGCTCTCCTCGGCGCACCCGAGGGATTTAATCTCGACGTTAAAGAAATTCATATAAGGAGCGGAGCGGAGTTTTTGGTCGTTCAATGCGGAAGCATTCTCCTCATGCCCGGTCTCAGCAAGGTTCCTTGCGCCATGAAAATGAAAATATCCGACGACGGCGTAATAGACGGACTGATGTAAAATGGACGCGAAAGAAAAACTCGT
This sequence comes from Christensenellales bacterium, assembly GCA_051887955.1. Taxonomy (GTDB): domain Bacteria; phylum Bacillota; class Clostridia; order Christensenellales; family DTU072; genus CAG-1782. The sequence continues at coordinate 1,261 of JBJFAO010000156.1, read as the reverse complement.
TTCGTTATTAAAAAACAGCGAACGCGCCGTTTTCTTCGGAGGCGCGGGAACCTCAACGGCAAGCGGCATTCCCGACTTCAGAAGCTCGGGCGGTATTTTCAGTCGGGATTTTAACGGCGCTTTATCCCCCGAAGAAATAGTGAGCGCAAATTTTTTCTATTCCCATACCGCCGAATTTTACGACTTTTATAAGAAAAAAATGCTCTTCCCCGACGCACGTCCGAACAGGGCGCACGTAAAACTTGCCGAATTGGAAAAACAGGGCGTAATAAAAGCTATCGTCACGCAGAACATCGACGGGCTGCATCAGGCGGCGGGAAGCAAAAACGTATTGGAGCTTCACGGAAGCGCACACCGAAACCGCTGTCTTTCCTGCGGTAAAAATTTCGATTTACATTACGTATATTCCTCGCAAGGCATTCCCCGTTGCGACGAATGCGGCGGAATCATAAAACCGGACGTGGTATTGTACGGAGAAGCTCTCCCCGACGACGTAGTCGAAGCGTCGATAAGAGTAATTGCGGAAGCGGATTTACTCATCGTAGGCGGCACGAGCCTTTCCGTTTATCCGGCGGCGTCGTTTGCCTACGCCTTCAGGGGCAGCCGTCTCGTCGTCATAAACCGGACTCCCATCGGCGCGGATTCTATGGCGGAGCTTATAATAAGGGACGATATCGCCGAAGTTTTCGATTTCTGAAAGATATTTTTTACTTACGTATCCTTTTCGTCGAAAAACGGTTCGTTTCGCCGAAAACCGTTTTTGTATTTGACATATTTAGTTATATATTATATAATCTTTTAACGTTGAACGGGAAAAATAACCCGATTTAATGAAAAAATTTTTATATACGGGCAAAATCGCCCGTCATCGGAGGCAAATATATGGCAGGAATTACCGTAACGAAGGCAAAATACGACGAACTCGTAGCCAAACTTTCCTATCTCGAAAACGAAAAAAGCAAAGAAATCGCCGACGCTATCAAGGTGGCGAGAGAATTCGGCGACTTAAGCGAAAACGCGGAATACTCGGCGGCAAAGGACGCTCAGAACGCCAACGACGCAGAAATAGCCCGTCTCAAGGACACCATAGCTCAGGCAATCGTTATCGACGAAACCGCGATATCCACTCAAAGCGTTTCCATAGGCACGATAGTCAAAGTGCTGGACGTTGAGGAAAACGAAGAAACCGAATATACGATAGTTTCTACTCTCGAAGTAAATTCGCGCGAAAACAAAATCAGCGATAAAAGCCCTATCGGAC
>JBJFAO010000155.1:0-10319 GCA_051887955.1 Christensenellales bacterium | reverse complement strand
ATTTTCTTTTACCAACATTACGTCGCCCACTATTCTGTACTCGGCGATATTTCCCGTGCTTATCAATTTATCCGCCAATAAAACTAAATCGGATTCGTTAAACCCGGGAAGAAGCTGTACAAGCAGAATTTTATCGTGCTTTTTGATTTTTTGAATTATTTCGTTGACCTGCATACAAACGGTCAGCTTATACCAGGACGCCATGAATCCGACGCCGCAAGCGATAAATCCGAAAAACGGAACGGCTATAAGGGCAAACAAAGGTCCGAAAAAGAAACTGCCTATCACGAATCCGACGACGCCGAACCCGACGAAACACAAAGCCACGCCTACCGCGCAAAGCTTTCGCAACGAACGGTATTTTTTACATTGAGCCGCCATATCCGGTTTCGTCGCGGAAAGCATACCTCTCGTTATCTTCGACGTAGCCGTATTATTTATCACTGTACTTTGCAAATCATTCACCTCTTTTTATCTACTATATCGTAAGCCGAACGCATGAGGTCGGCTATCATTTCGTCGGGCACGCTTCCGTCCAGTCTTACGGTAATCCAATGCTCCTTATTCATATGATATGCCGGCAAAATCCCGTCGTATTCCCCTCTCAACAATGCCGAAATTTCCGGCAGACACTTCAAATTGAGCCCCGTTTCGGAACGTTCTCCTCCGCAAAACCAAGCCGGAAGTCGCAGGTATATTCCGAACCACTTTCCGCTTTTGCCGTTGCGCAAAACGTATTCCCCGTCCTGCCGTGAAAAAGGATTGTCGTAAGTGCCGCCGAGAGCCTTCGTCATTTCGAGTACGTCTTTTACTTGCATATTTTAATTATATCACCGAGATGAAAACTTTACAATATCGCGAATGAGGTTTCTTTTCCCGAACTGCAATTTTATCGTATAAAATAACGGCGCGGACTATTCCGCGCCGTTTTCTTTTAACCGTCGAACGTTATTGCCGTTCGCATATATCTTTCGCCTTGTCGACAATCTCGTATATCTCTTTGTCGTTACGGAAGCTCTCGTCGACGATCACGCTGTACCATTCGCCGTTTTTCGGGAAACGCGAACGCATAACCTGAGGATGCTTTTTCTTTATTTCCTCCGCGTGTTCCGCGTTGGTTTTTATAAGTAAAAACATTTTTCCGCCTTCGAGTTCGTATACGTATACGAAGCATACCCTTCCGATTCTTCCGTTGCTCTGCACGCCGCGCAAGGTGTAGTGATTGTCCGAAAGCGGCAGGTTCGTTCTGGTATAATTCGGATGATTGTTTACTTCGACGGTATTGCCGAATTTCCCTTTCAGATGGTCGGCTATCTTCTTTTTGGACATATCGAGTTTATGCGAGCTTGCCTTCGCCATTCCGATTGCGACCTTAAGATCGGCGTTCATTTCCACCGCCGGCTGAAACATAGTATCGAAGTCCTCATCGTATTTGGACGCCGCCAGAACGTCGTTGTACGCGTTCGCTTCCGAAGCGTCTGCGGTCTTTATTTTCGGTTCGCGCTTTCTACGCAAGAAAAGGTAAACGTCGTACGCTCCGCAAATAACGTCGAGTATCGCGAGCACTATTACCGCCGTAACCTGTGCCGGGGGGAAGGCAGCCGCAAGCATAAACGGCGCTATGGCATAACAGGATTTGCTTTCTTTCTTTTCCTTACCGTCCTTATTGAGCTTGTATGCCGCAAGCAACAGCTCGAGAACCAACAGTATCGAAAGGAGTATAATGAGCCAGAGCAAAGACGCCGAGTCTTTTTCGGTTACAAACGAGAATTCGGCAATTCTGTCGGTGGTAAACACTACGTAATCTCCTTCTATCGCGTATTCCGTCTCTTGCAGGTTTTCTCCGTTTTCCGACGACAGGATACGGAAATTCTTTCCTTTAAGCGTTTCGGGCAAAAGCAGTTTAACCGTCAGCGTTCCGTCGGGCTGAACCACCACTCCGTCGCTTTTCAAAGTAACTTCATACGCTTTTTCAATTACTTCGTTCTTCTTAATAACCTTGTTGACGGATTCTTTAGTGGTTATTTCTTCGACTACCAGCTCGAAATTGGGATTGAGTCCTTCTTCGCTCTCGATAATAGCGTCGGGTTTGTCGGTGTCGTTTCCGGGAACGCTCTCCGATATCCCCGCGCTGAGAACGGTAAGCGTAGCGGTCTTGTCGGCAATCGCTTCGTAGTTATCCGCGTCTCCCGTAAAGATTGCGACAACCGTATAAACGCCGGCTTCCGTCTTTCCGTTGCCTTCGTATCTTACCGTTACGCCGTCGGGGAGGTTGCCTCCGATAACGATACTTTGCGCGTTGCCGTCCGCCTTTACCGACTTATCGGCAAACGTAACGTTGCTCATATCGTAGACAGCCTTGTTGATGACGAAATCAAACGTGACGTTCTCGGTCGTGCCGTCCGCCCATTCGTAATTTACTTTGTCGTTGAGCGTAACGGTAACCGTCTGTCTTCCTGCAAGCGTTCTCGTGTTTCCGCTTACGGTATAAGCCGCGTCGGTCGCAACCGTATAGGTCTTTTCGGTTCCGTCGTAGGTAAATACGGTTTCGTCCGCTTCAGGCTTAGCTATCTGCGCTTTGTTAACAGTAAAGGTAAACGTTACGTCGTCCGTCGTGCCGTCAGCCCATTCGTAATTTACTTTGTCGTTGAGCGCAACGGTGACGGTATAAGTACCTGCGTTCATCTGCTTGTTGCCGTCTACCGAGTAAGCCGCGTTGTCGGCTACCATATAGGTCTTTTCGGTTCCGTCGTAGGTAAATACGGTTTCGTCCGCTTCAGGTTTGTCTACCTTAACGGTATCTATTACGAAAGACTTCGTAGCGGTGAGTCCGGTGTAGTTGTCCGTACCCGTTACCGTCGCTTTGACGTAATACGTTCCTGCGGTAGCGGGTTTCTCGCTTCCGTAGGCCCCGTCTTCAGAGGTAGCGTAGGTATATACTGCCGTTCCGAACTTAGCAGTAGCGGTGGGATCGGAAGCGGTGGCTCCGTAAGTCCAACCGTTCATCGCAAGCTCGCTCTCCCATTCGTTGGTAGCTTTGGTAATAGTGAATTTAACCGTTCTTTCCGGGTTGTCGCCGCCGGTAGCCCACTTGTAGTTGCCGGAGTCGACAAGGGCAAGAACAACGCTGTAATCGCCTGCTTCCGTTCCGCCGTTGTTGGTCGTAACGGTGTAAAGACTGTTAGCTACAAGGTCGCTTACGAGCGTTTCACCCGTGTATTCTTTGCTTCCTGCGGAAGGAACTTCCACTGTAGCTTTGTTGATGGTAAAGGTAAACGTTACGTCGGTATTCGAGCCGTCCGCCCATACGTAATTTACTTTATCGTTGAGCGTAACGGTAACGGTGTAAGTATCTGCGTTCGTCTGCTTGTTGCCGCTTACCGTATAAGCCGCGTTGTCGGCTACGGTATAGGTCTTTTCGGTTCCGTCGTAGGTAAATACGGTATCGTCCGCTTCGGGTTTGTCTACCTTAACGGTATCTATTACGAAAGACTTCGTAGCGGTGAGTCCGGTGTAGTTGTCCGTACCCGTTACCGTCGCTTTGACGTAATACGTTCCTGCGGTAGCGGGTTTCTCGCTTCCGTAGGCCCCGTCTTCAGAGGTAGCGTAGGTATATACTGCCGTTCCGAACTTAGCAGTAGCGGTGGGATCGGAAGCGGTGCCTCCGTAAGTCCAGCCCGCCATATCGAGCGCGATCGTCCATTCGTTCGTCGCTTTGTTGATAACGAATTTAATCGTTCTCACGGCGTCGTCCGCGTCGCCCGTAGCCCATCTGTAAGAAGTGTTGTCTTTAAGGGTGAGTTTGACTTCGTATTCTCCTGCGACGATTCCGCCCGCGTTGGTCGTAACCGTGTAGAGTTCGGTGTCGACAAGGTCGCTTATAAGCGTTTCACCCGTGTAATCTTTGCTTCCTGCAGAGGGAATTTCCACAGTCGTACGGGAATCCGCAATCGTGCAGGTGACGGTAAACGTCGTATCCGCAGTGGGTGTACCGCTTATCGTAGCTGTAAGTCCGCCTTCCGAGAGCGTATACGTAAGTCCGTTGCCGATTTCAAGCGTAGCGGGAAGTACGTAGCCTTCTTCCGCAGTAATGACGATATCCGCTATGCTACCGCCTACCGACTGCGTAAGAAGCGCTTCGTCGCTAACGATAGCGTGTTCAAGCGTAACGGTAACCGTTTTCGGAGGAACCGCGATTACGTCCGTTCCGGACTGTTTTGCATAGTAACCGTCGTTCAGAAGGTTAAGTTTGTCAACAGTGCTGTTTTTAAGCACGGTCACGCCGTTGCTTATTTCCTGATAGTAAACCGACAAAGCGTTGCCGTCGTAGCCATCGGCGTCGATTGCCGACAAAGTGGAAATTGTTCCATCCGAACCGAAATTGCCGCCGTGTATTGAAATTATATTGTCCGCCAACATAGATTCGATACAACGTCCGGTAACCGGATTGGCAAAAGAAGTAAAATCTCCTCCGTATATTTTCACATTGCCATATAAATAGTTCTCTTCGAAGACCTGCATCCCGAGTATAATTCCACCGATTGGCACATTATCAAATTCGGATGAAAATTTTCCTCCGTAAATTTCAAGCGTTCCGCCGTCTACCATTATCGCCGGATACTCTATATATACCGGATCATAACTGTTCTCCGGCAAATAATTTCTGTGAAAAATCACCGATCCGCTACCGACACCAGAAGAGTTACAATCGAATATTCGAAGCGTTTTGCCACTCATAATTCTGATATTAGGAAACTTCCCTTGCAACGTAAGGCTGTATCCGTTTAAGCATATCGAAAGATCTTGGACGACTCCGTACCCGCCATAGGTCTCGGGAATATTCCATATCACGCTCGACGTCAGGTAGTAATTACCACCGTCACCGAAACTATTGCTATTGTCCACGCCGACAAAGGTAATATCTCCGTGTTTATGCGGAGCGCTTGCTTCTACGGTTATAGCGAAATAGTATCCAGAACCCGGAATATCGGTTCCGTTAGTCTCGATAGTAGCGGTCCCGTCTCCGTTGACACAATAATTAAAGTAAGTACTATCCAATCCTGTCGCGGAATCGTTAAACTCACCTTCGGTTTCCAGAATAATCGGCGTAATTAATTCTCCGGGTTTGAGTTTCTGATAAAGTTTGCCATTGCCCTCGATGTCTTTACGCTTTGCATTGACAAGATATATTTCTACCACATATGCGCCCACGGTAACGATAGTTTTATCAGCTTCTACATAATCGGCAAGGTAGCTACTGTAAAGAAGTTCCATTACGGCACCGCTAGTTGCGTTATTGACAAGCACGTAATTCTCTCCGCTGATGCTTTTATTAAAAAGAGGAATTGGGCTCCCGACGTAACCATCGAGGTCGATTGCGCTCTTCGCGTATATCTTTCCCGTTACATTACCACCGCTGATTTTGATCGCGCAAGACGCACTATTGGCATAAACCGAGACCTGTTGTTCGTTTCCGATTTCTTCGGTTGAATAATTGTTTATCAACGAGCCTCCCGTCATAGTAAAAGACCCGCTGTCATACAAATCAATCGTCCTCTCGCGAGTGGTTGAGACCGTTCCCCCTAACAGATTAAATGTCCCTCCGTCATATACATAAATCAATCGTTTAGCGACATTATCCGAATTTATTAGTTCTCCGCCGTTGCAACCGTAAATACTTAACGTGGCGCCGGCATTTACGTATATCGGATTCCATTCACTTGCAAAGTTTAACGTAAAGCCGTTGAGGCAAATGTTTACCTCGCCGTCAATACTTATTGAGTCTTCCGACCATGTTATATTCTCCGTCAGGTAATAGTTTCCTTCAGAAATATTTGTAAGAGAATCAGCGGACGAAAGCCCTTTATCGAACGTCACTCCGTCGTGAACGTGTTCACCTGCCGCAAATGCGTAATGATCGTTTCCGGAAGTTATCCCGTCCGCGCTTTTAATACCGATACACGCGCACAACGCGATGGCTACCGCCATAAACGCGATTATCGGTAAAAGCACAAGATACCTTACTTTTTTAGATAAATTCATAATACGTCTCCTTTTTATGGTCGTACACAATAATCCATAATCGGAAACATAATAAAATACGGTATATTACAATACCGTTACAAAAGAAAAATACTGAAAATTTTTTTTAGAAAATAACGTTAAATTCCCATCGAGATATTATATATAAAACGCGTCGAAGGAGTTATTCGACCACTCGCTGTAATTTGTCATATATTCTCCGCGGAAAGCGTTGATTGCCGACGGAACGCCCGCAAGCTAGTCGTACAGATCGCATTTTATGTTATCGGTTGCAACCGCGTATGCGTTGCTGTGTTTAATAACGACGTCCTCGGCATTCAGGCTTTTGAGCGTTTTCATAAGAGAAAACACTATCTGCGAAAAATATTTGTCCTGATGGTCCGAATTGTCGTCCTCTGCAAATATTGCGGCGATTATTTCCTGCCGTGTTGCGCTCGCACCCCTTCTGTCTATAAGATACGCCAACAGTTCTTTTGATTTCGCCCTTGCAAAATGCACCGGTTCTCCGTCGAAAAACACTTCGAAATTGCCGAAAGTCTGCGCTACGAGCCCGCTATTCTTTTGCTGCGGATACAAAAGATTTTTTAAGGCTTTGTCTACGTACTCGCCTGAAACGGGCTTAAGAATATATCCGCTTGCGTGCAATTCGATAGCTTCCTGATAGTATTCCGTATATCCCGTTGCGAAAATTACGTTTATTTTGGGATTAATTCCTTTTAACCTATGCGCGAGAGCAACGCCGTTCATCCCCGGCATCTCTATATCGAGAAAAGCTATATCCGGCATGAAGCCGTCGTTTTTTATATCGTTAAACGCGTCAGTAGGATCGGAATAACATCTCAGAACGCTTCCCGGACACGCTTCTTTTATCGCCCTTTCCATATTGCTGAGGGCATGCTTTTCGTCGTCGCACGCTATTATTTTCATTATTTCACTCTCCCAAAGTGTTTTTCGGCAAAGTTACCGTCGCCGTCGTGCCTTTACCGGGTTGGCTCTCTATTGCGAGCGTTCCGTCGCAAATCGCCTTCAATCTTGCTTTAGTGTTTTCAATTCCGATATGCGTTTTTCCGTCGGAATTGGGGCGAGTATTATCGAATCCTACGCCGTTGTCCTCTACGCTTATTATATATGAATCGGGCGTTTCTTCTGTTTTTATGACGATTTTTCCGCCGTCTTTCTTTTTGGTTACTCCGTGTTTTACAGCGTTCTCCACAAGCGGTTGTATTGACAAAGCGGGAACTCTGAAATCCTGTGCTTTTATATCGTATTCGATAACGAGTCTGTCGTCAAATCGGATTTTTTCTATGCGGAGATAGGTCTGTATGTGTTCCAGCTCGCGTTCGAAAGCGATAGTCCCTTTCTGCGCAAGAGAATTGAGGTTTTCCCGAAGATATTTTGAAAATAAAAATACGGCTTGTTCCGCGTCGGGGGCTTTGCCGTGACACATTTCCTGTATCGCTCCGAGCGCGTTGTACAAAAAGTGCGGTTGCATCTGGCTTATCATTATTTTCGTGCGCATATCCAATAATTCCTGCTCTTTATTGTAATACGCGTGCACCTGCACCGACAGCATAAGTAAAAACATAACCACCATAGCAATCGTTGTGGACAAAAGCAACAGATATATGCCGTAAAAGAAAACTTGCGCTATAAGAGCGGCTACCGGTAAAAAAACGTAAATGCACATCGCCGCAAGCTCGCTGCGTTTGAAATATCTTGCGTAAACGATGATATAAACCGCGTTGAGGGCTATTTCGCCGATTGCCAATATCTGCGAAATATAAAACAGGTTGCCCCTCTGATACATATTTGCGGAATCGATATAAAAATAAGTCTTCGTCGCTTCTCCGATAACCAACCCGACTATGGAAACGGCAAAAAAGACATACGCCGGCAATTTAGTCTTTATTTTACAACCGCGCTGTTCGAGAACGGAATAAATATATAAAAGAAACGCGAACGACAGCGCATAGCCGAAAGCAAATTCGAAAAAGTTGCTTACGTGCAGACCGATAAAAACCGCATATCCCGCCTTGCCCTTGAGCTCCAATCCGATTAAGTTGGAGAGTACGGCGCACGCGTTACAGGTAAAAAGCGCTATTACGTATCCGACGGATTTCCCGATTATTTTGCTCCATAACGCCATACCGAAAATACCGATTGCGCACAAAACAAGAGAAAAGACGTCGGACGCCACGTTAAAATAAGAAATTATAGTCGTATTCATAAATATTTACTCAACCCGCTCCGCACCGTAACAATCCTATTACGTTGAACCTGTTCTATATCTAATTATACACAAGCGGCATGTTTTATCAAGCCAAAATTCAAAACTCAAGTATTCTTTTGTCACCGAAACAATAAAAACGCTCCGAACGCTAACCATCGATAACCGTCGCGTGCGTATATCTGCGCGAACGTATTTTTCACTTCCCGTTATTCTTTCTCACCAATCCGCTTTGCCATAGGCAAATTTGCTCTCTACCCTCTTTTTTCTCTCTTTCTTCGTTTTTCACGTGCCAAACGCCGCACGAAAAAAAGCAGATACTTGCTTGTATCTGCTCTCTTGGCTAAGTAGTACGAAATAGCTGCACTGCAATTCTATTTTTATAGTCCTCAATTCATACAGTCACAAGTCTTCCTTACTACTGTTTTTCATTAAATAAATCATGATAATTATATTTTATTCTTTAAGCTACTTATGAACTTCTAATCGTTATCTTTTATATGTTTAATTTTCAGCAAAAATAACTTCCTATCCCATGGATTATCAATTTTATCTATAGATAAGAGTTCATCACCCCATTTATTAACTTGTATTTTGCTTTTTTCCAAATCATAGATTTCAACAATTAATTTAATAATATTAAATCTACATCTATATTGATAAATATAATCGTATTGCCATAATTTAGGAACCGATGGTATCTTGCCACCAGAATCAATATTATAACCGAATTCAGGATTTCTAGAATTATACTTTTTAATTAAATCCCTTTCCATCTCACATGCAGCAATAACGTCAATGTTACTACATAATATTTCATGAGTTATTTTATCCCAACCATATTTTTGAATATCAGCATAAAACAAACTATTTTTCTCATATCCTATTCCGTCATTCCATCTAAATATGTTTTCTTGGCAAGTTATCCCTATATAAACTTTCCCATTAGGTGATGTATGTTTATAAACATCATAAAACTTTGTATTTGTATAGTAAAAAACTACTTGTCTGGCAAGCAAAGTATTGTATTTTATTAAGGATTCTATTTGATGTAGTACAGGGAATCTTTCAAGTTCAGCTGAAAATTCGTACTTCTTTTTCCACATAGAAATTAATTGATGAATTTTCAGCACATCTTCATTAGGATACCAATCCTTATCCAGTTTATTTAGTAATTTTATTAATTTATCTAAAGAAGATATCGTTTTACTCATCAATGCTCAACCCCTGCTATTATTAATGCGTTAAAACACAGTTTTTCAACATCAACTACAATACATTCATCTTTGCCTTTTTTATCTTTCCCTTTTAGATGGAGTTTCCCCGTAAACCACCCGTTTTCTCCAATTTCATACCCTATACATTTTTCACTATCTTTATTCTCCATCTCATATTCAATAGAATCAGCATGAATAATTTTTGATAAACATTCCAGAAAAGAACAGCTGGTTTTACTGCCTTCATCTACTCCTATTGAAGTGTATTTTATTTTCCTATTAATAGACTCTCCGTATCTTTCATAGCTTTCAGCTATTTGTCTTAACGGAGTTGCAATATCTATAATTAGCGATTTCATGTCGTCGTAAATTAACGAGAAATAATCAAAAGTGTAATATTGCTCAGGAGGGTATGTATATTCCAATATTTTTCCCTCTTCTAAATCCGTTTTAATAGGTACAATTTTTTTACAAATAGATTTCGAAGCGTATATATGTTCTAATATCTTGATCGCTTTTTCCAAAACAGTTTTGTTTTTCATTTTTCACACCTACAAGGTAAAATTCTTTATGTTTGTTTGATTGATAGCAATCATATATCGAGCAAGAAGGATATGTCGTAAGTTCAAAACCTGTTTTTTGAAAAAAGCGCAAAATGCAGCTGTTAAATTAAAAGATTTTGTCCAACGACAAAAGTACAAGATATGGTAACAAAAAAGCACAAGACACACAATATCTTGTACTTTTTGTCTGTTGTAGCTTTTTCGTACAACAAAGATGGCTCCCCCTGTCCGATTCGAACGGACGACCTAGCGGTTAACAGCCGCTCGCTC
>JBJFAO010000154.1:0-10410 GCA_051887955.1 Christensenellales bacterium | reverse complement strand
GATTAGTCCTCTACGGTTACGCCCATAGATCTTGCCGTGCCGGCTATCATGCTCATCGCGCTTTCAAGAGTCGCCGCGTTGAGGTCGGGCATCTTTACTTTCGCTATTTCTTCAAGCTGAGCGCGGGTGAGTTTTGCCACCTTCTCGCGATTCGGCTTTGCCGAGCCGCTGTCCAATCCGCACGCTTTTTTGATAAGCACGGGAGCGGGGGGCGTCTTTAATACGAACGTGAAGGAACGGTCTGCATAAATCGTGATGATTACAGGTATGATAAGACCTGCCTGCGAAGCGGTCTTCTCATTGAATTCCTTAGTGAACATCGGTATAGCTATACCGTGGGGTCCGAGGGTGGAACCTACAGGCGGTCCCGGGGTTGCCTTCCCTGCGGGGAGTTGCAGCTTTACTACTGCCGTAATTTTTTTAGCCATAGTTGCCTCCTTTGACTAACTGGTTCTGACGAACGGCAATGTGTAAGAATTTTACCGTTCTCCCATATCTATAAAGAGCGTACGCCCGTTATATTCTCTATATCTTTTCTATCTGGTTGAATTCCAGCTCAACCGGCGTCTGACGACCGAACATCTGAACGATAACGCGTACCTTTTGTTTGTCCGCGTAAATCTCGTCCACGACTCCGAGGAAGGTCTCCAACGCGCCGCTGACTACTTTTACGTTGTCGCCGACGTTTATGTCGAAATCCTCTGCGGATACCTTCTCCAGTCCCATACGCTTTATCTCCTCTGCGGTGAGAGGAAGCGCCTTACCCTGAGGACCTACGAAACCGGTCACTCCGCGCGTATTGGTAATCATATACCAAAGCTGATCGGTATAAATCATTTTCAAAAAAACGTACCCGGGGAATTTCTTCTTTTCGACGATTTTCCTCTTTCCGTTCTTTTCTACGATGTCCTCCTCCGTCGGTATGGCAATCTCAAAAATATAATCCTGAAGATTATTGTTTTCTATCATTTTTTGGAGATTGTTTTTAACTACCGTTTCATAGGTGGAATAAACGTGTATGACATACCACCTTACGTCTTTACTATCCATATCTATAATTACTCCTGCTCCTCAAAAAACCGTCTCTTATGCGGCGGTCAGCAACAATTTCAAAAGTTGCGTCAATCCGGTATCCACAAGCGCAATGACTATCATAAAGAAAAGCGTAACGACCAAAACGACGCCCGTCTGCGCCTGTACGCTACTGTTGTCTTTGCTCTTTTTGAAGGATCCCCAAGTAACTTTTTTGAGTTCGCTTATAATATCTCGGAAAAACTTGCCCGCCGACTTGCGCGTCTTTTTATTCTTTTTGGAAGAGGACTTCTTGTCCTGCGTCTTCTTTTCCTGCGCGGGAGCGGCTTCTATCTCGGGCAAATCCAATTTGGTGTCGTTTTTTGCCATTTGGATATCCCTCCGTTATTTTGTCTCTTTATGAACGGTATGTTTTTTACAAAATCTGCAATATTTCTTTAACTCCATTCTGTCGGGAGTGTTCTTCTTGTTCTTTTTCTTGTCGTAATTGCGTTGTTTGCATTCCGTACAAGCAAGGGTAATCTTTACTCGCATTCTATAACGCCTCCAAAAAAATTACACCCTCCTAAGGTGCCTTATAAGCATACCACAATGCTTTTCTTATGTCAACGGTTTTTTTCGCAAAATAAAAATCGGAAATCGAGCTTATCGTAATAAACGGCGAACCGTCCGCAATTTTTTTCAAAACCCGTTCAACTCGCCGTCTTTCCTTTTCTCTCTCCCTTCTATTTAAGACGGGAAATTATTATTTTACGTTGCTTTCTATGTATCTTACGACGTCGCCCACCGTTTTGACGGATTTTATTTCTTCGTCGGAAAAATTTATGCCGTATTCTTTCTCCATTCTTATAAGAAGCTGAACTATATCGAGGCTGTCGGCGCCCACGTCGGTCACCATATTGCTGTCCATAGTTATATCGTCGCCGTTTATGCCCAGCTCTTCTTCGAGAACCGCCTTTATCTTTTCAAATACCATTTTTCGTCTCCTTAATTGTTGCCGTAAAGTCTTTTCGACGCGCTGTAGTCGACCACCTGCGCTCCCTTTCTCGCAAAAAGCGGAGCTATAAGAAGTACGACGTAAACAGCGATTATTACGTATGCTCCGATAGCGGGCGCAATACCTTCGGTAATAAACATTACCGCCGCCGCGACTACCGCACAAATCAACCCTATCAACGTCACTACGCTGAAATGTCTCGGCGAACGACGTTGAGCAAGCTTAATAAGATAATAAATAACCATTACGAAAGCGAGTATCGCCGATACGAGATACGCTACGGGAACGACGTAAGCCGTTATCGCCACCGTCTCTCCGCTCAGTACCGAATCGAAATAAACGCTGGAAAACGCGCCTATATTGAACTTAGCCAAAAGCCCGAAGACCGAATCCAACGCGGTAGCTCCCACCGAAACGCAGGTAAGGAGGCTCGCCACGACTATTACGGCGACCGCCAACAGTATGCAAAGCACCGAAAGTCCTGCGTATGGCTTGGCTCTGTAGATAGGTTCGAGATTGGTCGTGGGAATCTCTTCGCGATAGTTCGGATCGTACTGCACCATAGGCTGGTTTTGCGAAGCGAACGGTACGAGAGCGATAGGCTGAACGATCGGAGGCAACTGCACGATGTTCGACGGAGTGGGAATAGCGTTGTAACGGTTGGCCTGAATGGGACCGAAACCGTCCGCTTGCTGAGCGCCGCCCTGAGCGTAATAGTAATTCCCGTCCGGCGAAACGCTCGGATTCTGCGGGTCGTTGCTCACCTGAAAAGGAACGGACTCCGATTCTACCGGAACCCAAGTCCCCTGTTGTCCGTTCAGCACTCCTCTATGCTGAAGAGAACCGTTGTTCTGAACAAGATTATCCATAATAGTAATCTCTCCTAATAGTTTTTTATTTTAATTTGACGTTTATCGCCGCAGTTTGTATGGTTTTAGAGGGAGTAGCCACCGGTACGGGCGCGCTGCAAGGCATCGCTCCGTAAGTAACCTTCGCCCTGTATACCCGTCCGTATTCGTCGGTCATATAATACGTGGGAAGATTTGCCGCCGAATTGTTTGCATAAGTAGTCGGATCGTAATTCCCGTTGGTAGGCAAGGGCACGGCAAAACAGGGATTGGGAGCGGCGGGATAAGCGTTGCGAGCCGTCCTGTCCAATCCACGTCCGTATTCCTGCGTCGCCGCAGGCGCGGGCTGTACTACGTGCACGTACTCAAAAGCGTTGCGCGGTCTTTTCTTGCCGCAATGAGAACAAACCGGAACGTTGAGAGGATTCATCGTTTTGCAGGTCTTGCAATAGTAATAATACTTTGCGCCGTTGGAATCTTCTCCGGTAAGTAACGCCTGTTTCTTCACTTTATTCATTTTACTTCTCCTTTACGCTCTGCGTTTTCCCGCAAGCGCGGATATTGCCATTAGCACGATAAGTCCAGCGAAAGCATAAGCTCCGTAACCTATTTCCATTTTGTTTACGAACATAATTACGCCGGCAAGAACCACTCCCGCTAAGGCGATAATTGCGAATATCTTTCCTATCACGGGGTATTTTCCCCTGAACGAAAACGCGCTTGCTATAAACGTAAGCACGGTAAACACCAACGCGACGGTTATTCCCACGGTAAAAAGCATAGCCGTTTCAAACACGCCGCCTATTATCGAAGTCACCGCGGAAACGACGCCCAGGGCTATTCCGATTGCGTTTTCGTCGCCGGTTATATTTATATAAGGTATAGAGAGGAAATAGCTTGCCACGACTATCGCCAACGCCAACAATCCGAAAATCGTTGCCGCCACGGCTCCGCCGTTTACTCCTTTGAAAGGTCCTCTCTTCTCTTTTTTCGCCTTTCTTGCTTTCTTTGCCTTAGAAAGCGTCGGGCTTTCCTCCTCGTAAAAAGCTTCCTCGTCGTCGTAAGGCGGATTGAAGCCGTACGAATCGGGCGAATACTGATATAAGGGCTGCATCTGGCTGGAATACGGCACGATAACCAACGGCTGAACTATAGGCGGATTCTGCGTATTCGGCGCGCCGTTTATCTGCGCCCCGTTCTGCGCTCCGCTTTGCATTGCGCTCGCATTCGCCGAAGGTCTGGCGTAGTCCGACCACATTTTGTCGTCCTTATTCCTTCCGTATATATCGGGCATCTCTATACCTCCGCTCCCTTTTTCCTTTTATTTATTCTTATTAACGCTTGCCGCTATCAACGTACCCAACGTCGACAAACATACGGCAATCAAACCCGTTTCGGGCGTTTTCATACACGCTATGTACGCAGCCGTCGCCCCTATCGAGCATAAAAACGCCAAAGCGGCGACCGTACGCAACAGCCATCCCGTTCTTTTGGCGCATATCCTTATAAGGGATACCGCCAACGACAGAACGACGCATACCGCGCTCGCGGTCAGAAGCAACGCTCCGATAGAATTCGCTCCGAACGCAATTCCGTCGGCAGAAGTAAAAAAGCCCGCTATAAGACCTATTCCGTCCGCCCCGTCGACGAACGGCAACGTTTCCGTCGCAAGGAACTTGCCGATTACGTATATAGCTATCGTCAACAGAGAAAGCACGACGGCGGCTACGCACGAACCGTTGCAGGCTTTCCCTTTCTTTTTTACGGATTCTTCGACCACCGGCTTTCTTTCTCCGTAAGCCGCCGACCTTATATCCTCTTTTACGGCTTTTTTCGAGCGATCGTAATACTCCGCGTCCCCTCTGCCGTAAATATAATATTCGCTGACTGCCGAGAGCTCGTAAGGAGCGCATTTCGGCGCGACCTTAGCTTCTTCCCGTTCGACAACCCTCTTTGCCATAATTAAAACGCGTCGTCCTCGTCATCGTCGATATACGTTGCCAAAGGCTGCATCTGCGAGCTGAACGGCACCATAACCACAGGCTGAACTATAGGAGGCAACTGTATTATTCCCGAAGGGGGAGCCACCGGATTCAATCCGCCCATAGGCGCGTATATAACGCCGGGATTTCTGCTTTCGGCGCGCTTTCTCGCTTCTTCGCGGAGCCGAGCCTCCGTCTCTTCCTGTCTTCTCTTCTTTCTGGACATATATCCTCCTATTCTCCGTAGGTATCGAAGATACTGTACGGTATTTTCTTTCTTGCGAACATACTGAGTATCAACGTAACGAGGGGCAACGCGATCATAATAAGCAATCCGTACCCTCCGGTAAATCCGCCCGTACCCGTAATTCCGCCGATAAGAATATCGACTATCTTTGCAAAGTCCATTTTACCCGCCACGTCCGTGACGTAAGCCAAGCCACCGAACGCCGTAACCGCCGCGCACAGTATCATAACTATGCTGCCCAGCCCGAAGCACTTAAAAATCCTTCTGCCGAACATTCCCAAAAAGGCTTTTATCGCCATAATAAGAGCGGTAATAACGTAGATTATCATCGCCACCGGGAAAGCGAGGATTATGTATTTGGCTATGCTGTCCGCCATTCCGATTTCCACCTTAGCTATCATCGAATCGTAAAGAGGACTGTCTCCGAATTCCAGCTTCATTCCGAGCTTGTTACCGACGTATTTTATAAATCCGAACACGGGATCGAGGGCGCCGTATGCGGTTCCGTCAAAAGCCGCAGTCTGCGTCGTATCCGTTCCTTCCTCTCCTTCGCCTTCGCCCTCTTCTTTATCGGCCTCGGTCTGCTCGTCGGCAGACGACGGCACGCTTTTCTCCTCTTCCGTTTCCGTCGAGGCGTCCGCGTCCGTATTCTCTTCGCTCTCTTTTTTTGCCTCCGTAACGGTAAACAGCGCCGTAAACTGTACGGGGATAGCGTCTATTTTGATAAAACCGAGCGCAAAATACGCCACCGACACAAGCATTACTATAAACATCAGGAAACAAACGAACTTTCTCATAACGAAGAAATAGTCCTTTTCTTTCCTCGGCTTTCTGTCCTCTGCGAGCTTATAATAGCGCCCGTCTATTCCGCCCTGTCCGTCTATCGCCGCCACTCTCGCGCGATAAGAAGCGTTTTCGGCGGCGTAGTTTTGCCTTGCGCGCATCGTAGCGTTGTATTCCTTGCGCCTTGCGCGTTCGGCGCGTTTTTTCGCGTCCTTTTTACTCGTCTTTTTTTTGCCGGAAGAGGGCGCGCCGTAACCGCCCCCGTAAGGAGCCCCTACGGGGTAAGAACCGTTATATCCGTTATAACCGCGTTTATCAGCCATTTTACCACCCACCGGACAAAGTTTTACGTCGGTTCCCACCGCCTGAAAAGACAGTCTGCCCCGACTTTACATAGTTATTGATAATACTATATGGTATAGTTTATCATAGACCGAAAAAAATATCAATAGTAAATAAAGATTTTTTTAATTGCTTTTTGCGGTAAAAATTACCTGCGTACACACGCTACAAAAAGTCGAAAACGGAACGCCGTAGAGGATTTATGCGAAAAACCGCAAGAAAAAACTCCGAAATCGTCGGTTCGGAGTTTTTTAAGATTGTTTTGAAATTAGTCGTCGAATTCGTCGTCGTCCTTGACGGGCAAATCGGAAAAGGGAAACGAAAGCACCGGCTGGATTATCGGCGCGACCTGAACGTAAGGCGCCGGCTTCGCGACGGGCACGGGCTCTCCGTACGGGCTTATTATAGTAAATCCGATACGAATTTTCTTTTCAGGCTTTTTTACGGGTTCGACGTTATTTTTTTTCATGTCTATTTCTGTTTTTTATAGCAGGTACAGGTTAGTATAAACGTTATTATCGGTATTATTACGAGCGCGTACAAACCGTATCCGGCTTGCATTATATCGGATTTGAACAGAATGAAATCGAGCGCCGATTCGAGGTTGATTCCGGAAACGTACAGTCCGCCGAAAAAGAGTATTACCGCGCTCAAAAAGCTCGCCAGGCTCAAAAAGCCGAATTTGAACTTTCCGTAATAGCCGTTCGACTTGCGTTTTGCGCAAAGCGCAACTATCGCCTTTATAAATCCTATAACCGCGAACAACACTATTATTAGCGCCGCTACCGGTATCGCATAAACGGAGATTTTCGTAAGAACGTCCATGCTTTCCAGTCTTCCGTCCATATATTCTGCAAAGAAATAGGATTCGGTATCGAGATTTACAAAGCTCTTTATCATGCCAATAATCGGATCGGTCAAGGGTACGGAAATCGTCGTTCCGTCCTTCTGCGGAACGCTATAAATCGACGCGTAGCCCGAAATATTGTCTATGTTCAAAAAGCCCAACACTCCCACGGCGATAACCACGGCGGTGAGTATTGCGATAAGAACCAAAGGAAAAGCTCTCTTTTTTACGTACAGTGCGGGAGCTCTCTTCGCTTTCTTTTGCTTTTTCGCCTTCTGACTCTTCTCGGCTTTGTTATCTGTGCTTTGCACGCGACTTTCCGCGGCGCAAACGGTTTCCTCCCCCTCTCCGCGACATTTTGCCGTTATATACGCGCGATAATAAGGACTGCTGAGATAATCCGCGTAAGAGATAAACTCAGAGTCGCTCATTTCCTCCATAGGCTTAATCGGAGCGGTTTCCTGCTCGATTTTCTTTTTAGCCATCTATACCTCCATCATATTCTATAAAAAGAATTTTACTTTCTATGTTATTTCTTTTGCTTGCCGCCTATTCCCGCAAAAATCGTAGTAACTACGGCAAGAACGAGCAACGCGATATTGCCGAAATTGGTAATAAACGTGGTTTTTAACGCTTCCGCAAGTTCGAGCTGCGCTCCGAGCATCAACGACAGGAATTCGCACAAAGAAGCGACCACGACCGCCGCTATCATAACGACGCCCGCCACCCAATCGCACTTGCCTCCTCTGCCGGATATAATTCTGACGATGCTGCGTATGAATACTATAATCGCGGTAATCGCAAGCACCAGCATTGCGACGGAAACGAGACCGACCGCGCCGAAGCCGAGCGCGCCCGCGCTGATATAAAAATCTCCTTCCGCAAAAAACGCGGGAACGGTTATCGCTGCTTTGAACAAAGCGTTTATCCCGTCCATAACGAAACCGCCGCAAGCGACTATTACCGACGAATTGCCGCCCGTAAGCACCGCGCCGTCGGTTACGTTAAGCATAGTAAAATCCGCCTTGACCAGATCTATAACGGCGCATATCGCTATTATTATCGCCGTCATCACCAAAGTAAGTATACCGAAAACTCTCGTTTTAGTGCTTTTTTCTCCCTTAATCTTTACTTTCTTTTCCTTGCGCTTGCGTTCTTCGCCGACGTCGGGAAGGGGGCTCTCCATACCGGGATCCGCCACGTAAGGCAATTTTTCCACCGTAGACCGAGTCTCCTGCGCTGGAGCGTCGGGAACGAATTTGAACACCACTCGATTGGGATTGTATTGATAAACGGGTTGATTCTGATTGAGATAAGGCACCACCGCGAAAGGTTGTACCTGTTGCGCCGCAGGCGCGGGATACGGCGCCGCTGCGGGAGCGTAGCCGCCCATCATGACTCCGCGCTCGTCAAGTATCTTCTTGACCGCTTCGCGCTCGGCTCTTATCCTTTCCTCCGCAGCCCTTTCGATAGCCTGCTTCTCCGCCGCGTATCTTGCCGCCGCTTCCTTGTCGGCAAGTATTCTTTCTTCCACTATTCTTTCGGTGGCAGCCTGCTGGAAGGCGTCGCGGGAGATTCTTATCTGATCTTCTGCGGCTTTCTCCGCCGCTATTATTTGCAGCACGGCTTGTCTCGCCGCGGTCTTCTGCGCCTCTTCTTTCGCTTCTTCTATCTGCTTTGCCGCGTCAAACTCGACGGCTTTGCGGTTGGCTTCGACTCTCTCTTTAGCGACCTCCTCTATCGCCGCTCTTTCGGCTATGAGCTTTTCCGCGGCGGCGTTAAGCGCCTTTTCCCTCTCCGCGGCTATGAGATCGTCTATTTCTTTGCTTCTTCCCTTTATAGCGTCGTCGGCTCTTCTCTCCGCCGCGGCAACGCGCTCTTCGGCGGCGTTTTCGGCGGCTATTATGCGCAGAACGGCGTCTCTCGCGGTCGCCTTTTTGATATCCTCTCTGTCTTGATCGAGGATAACTTCCTGTTGAGCCGTTATCCTCGCCTTTTCGTCGGCGACTCTGCTCTCGACCATACGGACGAATTGCTGTTGACGCGCGTCTTTCAGCTCCGCTTCCGCTTTTATCTGCTCGCTGATAAATTCTTCCCTTACGGTTTTGGATTCGTCGAGGCGTTTCATCGCGTCGAGATACTCGTTTCTCGGACGACGTTTACCGCAACGAATACAGTTGGGCGCGCTTATCGAATTGACTTTTCCGCAATATTTGCAGATATACGACAGTTGCTCCAGACTGAGATTTACGTCGGTTCCTCTGTCGAAAGTCGCTTTCTTTTCCATATTGTTCAAGTTTTCCGCCATTCTCTTTCTCCTTACAATAGCTGGTCCAACAAGGGCAGAATTACCCCATATAGGATATATTATATATTTTCAGCGATTTTTTTTCAATAGTTTTCCAAAATATTTCTATAAATATTTTTCCAACTATACTAAAATCGCGTCGTTATTTGTTGAAGGAGTCCTTAAGCTCCACTATTCTGTAAAAAACAAGCCCTTTTTCGCTCTTTTCGGCAAGTTTGTAATAAGCCGCGCGCATAAATTGGAAGGCGTCGCCCTCTTTTCTCGACGAAAGATATTCCTCCGCAAGGGCGTTTTCGACGATTTTGAGAGAATTCGGATTTATTCTGTCGTCGAAATTTTTCGCCGTTTCCGTTTCGTCGGTGAGGAGAGATTCGTACTGCATAAGGGTTGCCGGCACGGCGTGCTCGGCGGACACCCAATGAATTACTCCTTTGACCTTCATCGAAGCGTTGACTCCGCCCTGCTTGCTGTCGGGAATCTGCTCGCACCGAACGAGCGTCACGTTGCCGTTTTCGTCGGTTTCGTGCGAAAGATATTTTATTATGTACGCGCCTTTCAGTCTGACCGTTCCGCCCGGCGTAAGTCTTTTATACTTGGGGGGAGGATTAACCGCAAAGTCGCTTTCTTCGATAAAAATTTCTTTCCCGTAAACGCAAGTATGGGTACCGTTTTCTTCGTGATTGGGATTGTTTACCAGCTCTATCGTCTCCGTTTCCGCATTCTCGACGATTACTCTCAACGGCTTCTCGACTACCATTGCTCTGTCGGCGTGCTCATTAAGATAATCTCTCACGCAATGTTCAAGAAGCTTTTCGTCGACTTCGCTGTTGGCTTTCGCCACGCCTACCGCCGCGCAGAAATTTTTGACCGCTTCCGCCGGATATCCGCGTTTTCTCATTCCGCTCAAAGTCGGCATTCTCGGATCGTCCCATCCGCTTACAGCTCCGGTATCGACGAGCTTTTTCAGATACCTCTTGCTCATTATCGTGTTCTTTATGTTCAGTCTTGCGAATTCGTACTGATG
>JBJFAO010000153.1:0-2158 GCA_051887955.1 Christensenellales bacterium | reverse complement strand
GGATACTTATTGTAAAATAACGGCGTTACCGTTATAATTAAAGAACAAGGATAATTTACCTATCGGAGGCAAATATGAAATTGGAAGAATTTGAAAAAATTTCGGATGGCGGCGAGCTGTATTGCGCAAGCGACCTTTCGATTATTGTCAAGCAATTCCGGTTGCAGGACAAGGTGCGTCGCTACAACAAGACGCATTGTTCGCCTTTAGGATATCTTATTCGCACGGCAAAGCTCAAAAGAATGTTCGCCGCCATAGGGAAAAACGCATATATAGAACCTCCTTTCCACGCGAATTGGGGCGGTAAGCACTGTTATTTCGGCGACGGCGTTTACGCGAATTCCAACCTTACGTTGGTCGACGACGGAAAAATAACCGTCGGAAATAACGTCATGCTCGGACCGAACGTAACTCTTTGTACCGCGACTCATCCCATCGCTCCCGAACTGCGTGAAAAACAAATCCAGTACAATCTCCCCGTTACGATAGGCGACAACTGTTGGCTCGGCGCAGGCGTAACGGTCTTGCCCGGCGTCACCATAGGAGAAAACAGTATTATCGGAGCGGGCAGTCTGGTCAATAAGGATATACCTGCCAACGTAGTCGCGGTAGGCGTCCCGTGTAAAATAATCCGCCCGATAACGGACGAGGACAGAAAATTTTATCGTAAAAATATACCCGTTCCTCAAAACCTATTCGACAAATCCCCCGATTGAGTCAGTTTTTTAACGGAAACCCTCTTTGCGCGGGAAAACGCAACCTTAACAAACAACGAATATGTCAGAAAATAGTCCTGTCGTCAATTTATTTTTGTATTAAAATAAAACCTTTTCATATCTCGCTACTAAGACTTGCATTCGTTTTTCCGCGTTTGTTATAATGATTGTATCTTACTAAAAATATCGGAGGAATCTTCATGACAGAAGTTACGAGAGAATTTATTCAAGGGCTTCCGAAAGCGGAACTTCATTTGCATCTCGAGGGCAGTCTCGAGCCGGAACTCAAACTCAAATTAGCGCAAAAAAACAACGTCGACATCGGTCAGTCCACAATAGAAGAAGTCAAAGCATCGTATAAATTCGATTCTTTAACCTCTTTCCTTGCGGTTTATTACCCCGCAATGAACGTTTTGCAAGACGAAAGCGATTTTTACGCGTTGGCAACGGACTATATAGAAAAAGCGAAAGCCAACGGCGTCAAATACGTCGAATTGTTCTTCGATCCTCAAGCTCACACGTCGAGGGGAGTTCCTTTCGATACCGTTATCAACGGCTATTACAACGCGGTATGCAACGCCTACAAAAAAGGCGTCGAAGCCCGTTTGATTATGTGCTTTCTGCGCGATATGTCGGCAGAATCCGCAATGGAAACCTACGAGCAAATGTTGCCGCATAAGGAAAAAATCATAGGAATCGGATTGGACTCGGACGAACGCAACAACCCTCCCGAAAAGTTCGCCGCGGTTTTTGCCCGCGCAAAAGCCGACGGACTGCATATTACCATGCATTGCGATATAGACCAAATCGATTCTATCGGACATATCCGCACCTGCCTTATGGATATCGGCGTAGAACGTCTCGATCACGGCACCAACATAGTCGAGGATCCGGATTTAGTCGACTACGTAATAAAGAATAAAATAGGATTTACCTGCTGCCCCTGTTCGAACGGATTCGTAACCAACGATATGAAGGGCAAGGAAATAAAATATCTCCTCGATAAAGGCGCGCTCGTCACCGTCAACTCCGACGATCCGGCGTATTTCCAAAGCTATATCTGCAACGATATGTACACTCTGGCAGACAAATACGACCTTACTAAAGAACAAGTCGTCAAGCTCGCGAAAAACTCTTTTGCCATTACCTGGATGCCGGATAAGAAGAAGGCGGAATACATAGCGATGATCGACCGCTACGTCGCCGAAAACCAATAATGAAAACTGTCAGAATAACGGTTATACGAAAAGCGAACTATGAGGATTTGATAGAAAAATACGAAAATCCCATATCCCACGCCTGCGACATACGCGAAGGACAGGTCTTTTTTTCCGAGAATATGCAAAAACCTCTCGGCTTTTGCGACAGCGCGTGGGACAGTATCGCTCCTTTCGTAATGACTTTGGCTCACGGCGGAACGGACATATTCGACGGCTGGATGA
>JBJFAO010000152.1:0-10535 GCA_051887955.1 Christensenellales bacterium | reverse complement strand
CCATTTTTTTAACTCTTTTGCGTTATTCAAACCCGCTTCGCTGTTTTCCACAGCTCCGGTTAGTCTCATTATCTCTTCGTACACTTCGTCGCCGAATAATTCTTTTACGTGCGTCAGAGTTTTTCCCTCGCTCACGTCTTTAGAAATAAGATAATTCACGTCCGCCATAGAAGCAAGCTGCGGCAAATGAGTAATCGCAACGACCTGCCTTATTCTCGCAATGTCGTACAGTTTTTTAGCCACTACTTTTGCGATAACGCCGGAAATTCCTGTATCGATTTCGTCGAATATAAGCGTACCGATTCCGTCAACCTCGGCGATAATGTTTTTCAAAGCGAGCATAAATCTGCTCATCTCGCCGCCGCTTGCTATTTTTGAAAGGGGCTTTAGCGGTTCGCCGACATTCGGTGACAGCATAAATTCCACCGTATCGGCTCCGTTTGCGTTAAGCCTGGAAATAACTTCGCTTTTCTCCGGATAATCTACTACCACCTCGAAACGACTGTTTTTCATTCCGAGCTCACTGAGATTATCGCATATTGCCGAAGAAAACTTCTTTGCCGTCGCCACCCTCAAAGCGTGCAGTTTTTCTGTAAGAATCAAAATTTCCGATTCCGATTTCTCCTTGCGTGCATTCAAATCGACAAGCAAATCCTCTGCGTCGGAGAGTTTTTGCGCCTCCGTTTTTGCTTTTGACAAAAAATCAGACACTTCCGCAATATCGGAACCGTATTTTTTTCGAATACTTCTTATTGCGTTCAAACGACCTTCAATCTTTTCTATATCTATATTTTCTTCCGAATACTCCAGCTTTTCACGCAAAGAGTCGGCTATATCCTGTCCTTCGATACAGAGACTTTCCAATCTGTCGTATAAATTCTGCAAATCGGAATCATACTTCAACACTCCTCTTAAACCGCTCAACGCGCCCTTAATTGCGGTAATACCTCCCATCGTATCGTCGTCCAGCGCGCCGAGTGCGGCACTCATTGCGTCGGCTATTTTTCGAGCGTTGTAATATTTCAATCTCTCGTTATTCAGTTTTTCTTCTTCTTCGGGATCCTGCCAATTCACTCGCTCGATTTCCTCAATCTGATAATTGAGTACGTCAAGCTTTCTTTCTCTCTCGTCTGCGGAGGCAAAACTGTCTATTTCGCCGCACACTTCGTCGTATTCCCTCGTCAATTCTCTGAATTTTGCTTTATAGCCGACGGCTTTTTCCTCCAAAGCGTCCAACAAAACAATATGATTTGACGATTTTGCAAGAGATTGATGTTCGTTTTGCGAGTGAATATCCACAAGACTTCCCACTATGCTCCGCAAAAATCCGAGGTTTACAATCCTCCCGTTTATTCGACATTCGCTCCTGTCCGCCGTCAT
Organism: Christensenellales bacterium; assembly: GCA_051887955.1. Classification (GTDB taxonomy): domain Bacteria; phylum Bacillota; class Clostridia; order Christensenellales; family DTU072; genus CAG-1782. The sequence goes on along the minus strand of JBJFAO010000152.1, from coordinate 9,155 downwards.
CAATCGACTTACTATAATAGTTCCGTCGTCAAAATCTATTCCCGCGTCGTCGAGCGCGCGCTTTATTTCCTCGGAATTTTCAATTTTATCGAAAACCATCTCGACGCGCGCCATACTTTCACCGAAACGTATCAAGCTCCTGTCCGCCCTGTCGCCGAGAACAAAATTTATAGAATCTATTATTATGGATTTTCCTGCGCCAGTTTCTCCGCTCAATATATTGAGCCCGTCTTTTAATTCTATCGATAAATCGCGAATCAGCGCAATATTTTTAATATTGAGATAAGAAATCATTTCAGGATATTATAAATATTCTTTCAAAGTACCGTATATTACGGGAACGTCTTCCAGATTTTTTGCGATTACCACTATCGTATCGTCGCCGGCAAGCGTGCCTACTATATTGGGTAAATTTAATTTGTCCAACAACAAACAAGCCGCGTTGGCGCTCCCGTTGTAGGTTTTTATTACGATTAGATTCATTGCCGTATCCATAGATACTACGCTTTCCTTAAAAAGCGTGGACAACTTGTTTAATTTTTGATCGCTGTTATGTAAAGCGTATCTGAATTTTTTTTCTTTGCCCGCTACTTTAACCAATCCCATATCGTTGATATCGCGGCTAACCGTGGCTTGGGTAACGTTGTATCCGCGTTTATTGAGTTCGAGCACCAATTCGTTTTGTGTGTTGATTTCGATTTCCGCAATTATTTTAGAAATCGCGCTCTGTCTTTCGCTCCTTGAAATTGCCATTACGATAACCTCTTCAGTGTATATTTTTTTGATATAATATAACCGATTTTTCATATTTTTGCAGGAAAATCGGCGTTAACGCTAATCGAATGTATATATTATATAATATTAATTGTTTTTATGCAATAGAGTCGGACACTTTTTTAAGGCAAATAAGATATTCTTGATTTTTATTTTCAAACGGATGAGGCGCCGGACGAGTTCCCAACGAAACGAGCCCGTTTTCTCTGCAAAAATTTTCTATATCCTTAATTATCTTTTCGCGTTTTTTCGTATCGAGAAGTATACCTTTTTTACTTAAATCTTTCTTGCCGCACTCAAATTGCGGTTTTATCAACGCGATTATCGTTCCTCCGTCCGAAATAACAGAGCTTACGGACGGTAAAACTAATTTTAACGAAATAAAACTGACGTCGACAACGGCTAAATCCGGAAGAGAAGCAAAGACCGACGCGTCGAGATAGCGGGCGTTCGTTCTGTCCATAACTACTACGCGAGGATCTGTTCTCAGTCTTTCGGGCAAAGCGCATTCGCCCACGTCGACGGCATAAACTCTCATCGCGCCGTTACTAAGCAAAACGTCCGTAAACCCGCCGTTTGACGCACCTACGTCGACGCATATCCTGTCCTTACAATCTATACGGAAATCCGCGATAGCGCTTTTGAGTTTTAGCCCGCCGAGCGAAGCCTCGTAATTTTCGGTAACGACAACGGAATCTCCCTCCTTAACCTCAAACGAAGCTTTCATCACCTGCCTGCCGTTTACGGTAACGCGCCCCATTTCTATAAGATTAGCTCCGCGCGTACGAGAAGAAGTTTTTCCGCTGTCAACGAGATATAAATCGAGTCTCATTTTTTCTTATTTGTTTTCGGATGATAAAATATGCCAAGAATTCTTCCGGCAAACAAGACCATTTCTTTAGAATTTTTTATCGCAATGCTCTTAAAAAACGCTTTGCCGCCCACCGTTACAGCCGATACAATCGAGCTCATCAGAATGTTGAATAAGTACATATTAGGATTGTTCGCGGCAAATTTAATAACAATCGCCGCCGCGCAAGTACCGCTTATTATGCCCGCCATATCCCCTACGACGTCGTTACATATATTGGACACTTTTTCAGCATTTTTAACAAGCTTGACGGCTACTGCGGCGCCGTTCACCTTCCGTGCCGCCATAGCGAGCAACGGAGACAAATCGCAGCTTGTCACAGCCACGCCTATGGCGTCGAAAATAATCGCGATTACTATAAGCAGACAAAGCAACAATATGGATATTATTACGTTTGATTTAGAAGAAGTTATTTCCGTGGCAAAACTGACGACGAAAGCCAGACACAATGTGATAATAGTTATTTTAATAGTCCATATTGTGCCTTTAGAAAGTTTTTTATGCGCTTTTTTAGGTTTTTTTTCCGATGAACCGTCGTCAGGTTTTATTTCGTTAACGGCGCAATTTGCGCTGTTTTCCGATAAATTGTCTTTACTCATACTACTCCGCAAAAAAATAAAGGTGGCTTAAGTCAAGTAAACCTTGCGCCATAGGTTCGGTAGGCTTTCCCCACGGACCACTCGCCGTCGCCGTACGAGCAGTTTCCTATTATGGTCCGCGTTACCGGATTACTCCGAATAAGACCGAATTGCCACTCAGAGCACACTATAATCCCTGACCTAATCAGTCTAGAAGATTTCCTTTACAGATTTGGAACAACATATCCTCTTTTGCAAATCTTGGTTTCATAAAGCAATAGATTGGTTTTATCGGCCAACAAAACCTTTCGTGAACTTTAATCCGCCAACCTCACTCAAGGCAAGCTACACTGCACACAGCTATTGTTTACCGCATTGCAGGTTTAATCCCATTCAGCAAAAGATTGAATACTTCTGCCGATACGGGTCTCCACGATAGTTGGGTCGGCTCCCATATGCCGTTATGGGACGCCCAAGAATCTTAACTCCCAGCACCAGCCCTGGTTTGGGCAACCAAAGCCAGCACAAGAAACTTCATCGATATGCTCTTTAACGGTATTTTATCCCCGTCTTCAGCTGTTCCGCACCTGACTAGAATACTGTGCCACCTTATAAATTATATTATCACAAAGTTAAAAAATAATCAATATAATTAACTTTTACGATTTGTAAGTTTTTCACTTATTTCCGAAAGACAAGCACCTTCTTCCCACATTGCAAGCGAAGCTCGGGCGATCTCATTCAGCCTTTTAAGCTCTGCGACCGTTTTTTCCTTACCCAAAACGGCAAGAAAAGATTTTTTTTCGCACTTGTCCTCGTCCAATAAATCATCCTGCAGCTGAAAAGCCAACCCAACCGCGTCCGCATAAACGGAAAGAGCCGCTATTTTTTCCGCGTCGTTCGACAGATAAGAAGGGGCCATAACAGACGCTTTTATAAGCGCGCCCGTCTTTTTTTGACACAGCTCCCTTATTCTTTCCTCGTCAAATTCCTCGGAAGCGATCTCGATGGCTTGTCCGCCTATCATGCCTTCGCCGCCGGCGCATTCAGCTATAAGACGAGCAGACGGCGCCAGCGCCGTATCCGACGAAACCGCGGCGAGCAAAACCTCGTAAGCAAGATTCAATAAAGCGTCTCCGGCGAGCAATGCCACGTCCTCACCGAAAGCTTTATGGCAAGACAATTTCCCGCGCCTGTAATCGTCGTTGTCCATACAGGGTAAATCGTCGTGAATAAGGCTGTACGAATGTATAAGCTCTATTGCCAAAGCAAGAGGAATCACTCTCTTTTCTTCAATTCCAAAAAAACATGCCGACAGAAAAGTAAGCGTTGGGCGGATTCTTTTTCCTCCCGGAAATAGAGCGTAATTAACGGCGTCGTAAAGCTTGCGAGGATAGACTTTCTCCTTTGAAAGCAAAAGTTCTTGCAATTCCTTTTCAAAATCAATCATCGTCTTCCTCCGCTTCTATTTCCAACGCCTCAAGCCGCTTGTTCAACACTTCCATTTTTCCCTTAACGGCGTCGAGGGATTTAAGACACTCCGAAGCGATGGAAATGCCTTTTTCATACAATTCCAAACCTTCCTGCACGCCGGTTTTTTCTTCGGAAAGTGCTTTAACAATTTTTTCAAGTTCTTTTACGCTATTTTCGTAATTCATTCTCGCCTCCGCTTAATACCACGGCGCTCCTGCTACCGTCGTGTCCGATAATTTTTATTACGTCGTTTTCTTCGATTTCAGCTAAACTATATATAAATTTATTTTCTTTAAGTATTCTAAAATAACCTTTATTTAATAACTTTAACGGATTTAATTGTTCCAAAATATTCAATTTTTGAACGATATCGCTTTTTGCCCTCTCAAATGAGGCATTCTGGAATATTTTCATTTTTTCCATCGAATTGGCGATTATATTATATTGTCTTTGCAACAGTAATTCTACCGTTTGCCTTAAATTATCGCAGTTTTCAATGAATTCGTCTATTCCGTCTTCCACCCTGATATTGACCGTATCCGATATTTTTCGCATAAGACTTTTTATCTTATTTTTCTGCTTATCGGAATAAGAAGCAATCAGTTCTCCCGCCGCCGTTGGTGTAATCGCTCTGTAGTCGGCAACGAAATCGCACAACGTATAATCCGTTTCGTGCCCTATCGCGGACACTACGGGCGTATTTGCCTCGAATACGGCTCTTACCAATGACTCGTCGTTAAAGCAGAACAAATCTTCGTAAGAACCGCCGCCACGGGCTATGATAATCATATCGAAACCGCTTTCATCCGCGTTGTTTAGGGCTGTTATTACGTCGTTGACGCAACTCTCCCCCTGAACTCTTACGTCTATTATAGAAATATCGACCGCTGCGTTTCTGCTTCTCGCCGTCGTAATAAAATCCTGTATGGCAGCGCCTTTTATGCTTGTAATTACCGCGACGCGATTTATATATTCCGGCAGATCCTTTTTATATTCTTCGCGAAAAAGTCCTTCTTTTTCGAGTTTTTCCTTAAGCTTATTAAACCTTATCTCGAGCATGCCCTCCCCGAAATAATTTATTTCGTAGGCTTTTATGCTTATGGTACCGTTTTTTATATAGAAATCGACGCCGCCCCTTACAAGTACCTTTTCTCCGTTGCGCGGCACGTATTTCCCTTCGCAATTAAATAAACATACCTTTATCTGCGCTGCCGAATCTTTTAGCGTAAAATAGCAATGCCCGCCGACTACCGAGCATCCGCTCACTTCCCCTACTACAGGCACGTTGCGAAGCAATTCTTCACTTAAAAAGACGTTGTTTATATAAAAATTCAGCTCTTCAACGGTAATAAAATTTCGATTAGCCATTACATGCGGAATCAACGGTATTTTTCATAAGCATCGTGACCGTCATAGGTCCGACGCCGCCGGGCACGGGCGTAATATAAGAACATTTTTCTGCGACGTCATCAAAATCCACGTCGCCGCACAACCTGCCGTCAATTCTGTTCATCCCCACGTCGATAACCACAGCTCCATCCTTAACCATATCTTTTTTTATAAAACGAGCCTTACCCACGGCGACCACAAGGATATCCGCTTCTTTTGTAATCTCCGCCAGATTTTCCGTCTTGCTGTGCGCGATCGTTACGGTTGCGTTCTCGCGCAAAAGCATCAAAGCCATAGGTTTACCCACGGTATTGCTTCTGCCGACCACAACGGCTCTTTTGCCCTCGACGGGTATATCGTAAGCGTGTAAAAGCTCCATAATACCTTGAGGCGTACAGCTTAAAAAACACTTTTCGCCCAAAACGAGCTTTCCCATCTGATAGGAGCTGAAGCCGTCCACGTCCTTTTTCGGATCGATTACCGCAAGGATTTCTCTTTCGTTCAGATGCTGCGGCAAAGGTAATTGCACAAGAATACCATAGACCGATTTATTGCCGTTCAATTCCCTTATTATACCTTTCACCGTTTCCGCGTCTGCGTTTTCCGGCAATTCGTAATGATAACTCTTTATTCCGATTTCGGCGCATGAAGCAATTTTGTTGCGGACGTAAACCCTGCTTGCCGGATTATCCCCGACAATAATTACGGCAAGACCGCACTCCTTTCCGGAAGCGCTCAACGCGGATACTTTTTCTTTCAATTGCATTTTGATTTCGGAAGAAACCTTCTTTCCGTCTATAATTACAGTCATCTTATTTGTTCATATCCTTGTTGACGGCGGACAAAATCCCGTTTACGAACACGTTGCTTTTTTCGGTAGAATAGCGTTTTACAAGCTCCACGGCCTCGTTTATAGATACCGCCGAAGGAATATCCTTCATATATTTCAATTCGTACACAGCCAGCAACAACGCGCTTAAATCGGGTTTGAAAATTCTGTCAAGGGCAAATCCCTCCGAGTATTTGGTAATTATTCCGTTAAGCTCGTCAAAATTTTCTATCACTCCGTAATATACCTGCTGCATATATTCGACGTCGCTTTCGTCCATATCTCCGCAGGACAAAACGGAATACGTTCTGGCATTCGGCGTGCGCCCGAACAAATATTCGAAAATAAGTTTATACGTGTTCTCTCTCGCTACTTTTCTTGACATTTATTCCTCTGTTTATGCGAAAATAACGTTCGCAACGTTAACGTTTATATTTTTAATTAAAAATGTGGTGCTGTCCTTAATCAGGTTAAGTACGTTTTCCTGCAATTTGCATACGACCTGCGGAACAGGCTGTCCGTATAGCACGTTAATATATATATCGATGGTAACGGTATTTTCGTAAATGTAAACGTGAATGTTTTTGGTATTCATCGTCGAAGTTCCGAAACGTTTTTTAACAACGTCGTATTCTCTGGCTACACCCTCAGTCTGAGCGATTGCGGTGTTAACCAGAGAAACGATCATCTTTTTATAGCGATTTATATCTTCTTGGCTTAAAGAGTCTTTCATACTTTACCTCGTAATGATAAGTATATCACAAAGCCCCTTTGAGCGCAAGTATCCGTTCGAGTTTATACGTAAGGTATTATAATGACGTTTTCGGCTGTATAATCGGTTTCCGATACAATTATATTGAGTATTTGCGCCGCTTCGTCGAGAGCCAGTTCGCTGTCTTTTACAACGACGTTTACGTTGTTGTTGCTTATCGTTACCACGCAGTCCTCGAATCCTTTAGCCTTTATAAGACCTTCCAAAGCGAGCTCCGTTTCCATAGAGCCGACCAAAGCAAGCTTTTTGTTATTGGCTTCGGCTAGGGTGACTTCGTCTGTATTGGACGCCGAAATAATGTCCTCGAGGTATAATATTTCCTGTGCGCGCGTCGCTTCCCTGTCCGTTCTGTAAGTAGCGAAAAACGTAGGAGTTGCGGCAGCTTGATCGAGAGCGTCGTTAGCCCCCTTATTGTTCTTTACGGTAAGAAAATAATTAAGACATCCCGTCGCAACGAGCAGCAAAATAAGCGAAGCGAGAATAATAATTTTTTTCTTGTTCACCTTTATGTTTTTCAAACCTTTCATAAATGCCTCCATATATGTTGATTTTGGTTTTTTATTTCATAGGATATATTTCCACACAGGAAGAATCTATATTGAGCGCCGTCTGAACGGCCCTCATTATGGACAATTTAGTCACGGCGTTATCCGCTCCTTCGGCTACTACTATCACTCCGATAATCTCCGGCATAAGCTCTTTTATGACGTACGGCTCGCTCTTGCCGTTGTTTGTCACTATAACCGGGGAAGTAGTTACGCTTGTGGTGGTATTCACACCGCTGCCCGACGCGGTATTGGTAGTGCTCGTCGTATTCGCCGTCACTTTCTCGGTAGTGCTTTTTGCCGTAATCATCACTTCTGCCTTGCCCACGCCGTCTATTCCCGATAAAATACCGGCAAGCTTTTTCTCCCACACCGTAACGCCGCTCTGTTCGTCAACGACTTCTTTTACCGTCGTTTCTTTAACGTCCGAGGTATTTGATTTACTCTTAAACCCGGTAAAAATTATTATCATTACGGCAACCGCAACCACGGCGAGAATTATCTCTATATGTTTTACGGATTTTATGCGAGAGGTTAACTCGCTTAGCTTTTTCCTAAATCCATCCATATACGGATACAAGCTCCTTTGCCACGTCTATATGTGCGGTCACGACGTTTTTTACGTCTTCGATAGATATTATATTCTCGGTTTCCATACTTATTCCCGATTCCGACAAGTTAACCTCTACCGCATTTACGACGTATTTTTCTCCGTTATAATAACTAAATATATTCACTTCGGAATTTCGTATTCCCATTTTTTCCAGCTCGGCTTCGATAACTGCTTCGCTCAATGAATTCCTCTTTTCCGTCACGTATTCGCCGAAATCGGAATCGACGTGCGAAGATATCGGCGCGTCTGCGTTTAATTCGAAATTTCCGGTAAACAAACCGATTAACGGAACAAATACGGCGACGATAAAAACAAGCCGTAAAATACCCACCGTATACTTTTTCAGTTCCCCCTCGTTAAGTATTATCTCCGCCAAAACAAACAGCAACGCAATAGCGGACGCGCTTATTATCCAGCTTTTCATAGTCCTCCCGGATTACAGGTATATATAATTAACATTACGGCGACTATCATCGATACTCCGGCGCAGATTATCGCTACGGTCAACACCTTAAGACTTTCTCCGGATGTGCTCAGAACGGCAGCTATTTTGCCGTCGGAAATCGGCTCGGCTATAGCAGACGTTATTTTTAACCCGAAGCACAATACCGATATTCTTACTATCGGCACTATTATTCCCGTAAGAATAATCAAAAGCGCGCAAAGACCGACTGCGTTTTTTATTACCACGCAACCTGCCACCACAATATCGAAACCGTCCTTTAAGTAGCTCCCCACTACGGGTACGTAGCTTGATAGAGCGTATTTGGCGCCTCTCATTGCAAGACCGTCAAAGCTTGCCCCCGTTATCCCTTGCGCCGTCAGAAGAGTAATAAACGTGCCGAAAACTATTCCGACCGCCCATTCCGCTATCGATTTTGCCGTAGACGAAAACTTATCAAGCTTCAGATTATCGCTCAGATTTCCTACGATTCCGAAAATAAACGTAATATAAAACAGCGGCATAATTATAGTAGTTACCATTTTCATAAGAACGTTGGAAAACACGAGCACAAACGGCTGATACACCGCTACCGTAGAACTTGCGCCGAGAGCGGAAATTAACGTAATAAGAACGGGGAAACAGACGTCGGAAAATTTTTGTATAAATCCGAAAATATTTATCGCATATTTTACCGTATCGACGAACATATACGCAATCACCGTAATAATAAGCGCATAACAGACGAGATAAACTATTTTTTGCGTTTCTTGATTGAGAAAACCGGAATTCAGATTTTTCAAAACGCCGTATAATAAAGAAATGACGACGATAATAATAAGCTGCGGCAAAATACCGCTGATTTCTCC
>JBJFAO010000151.1:0-2185 GCA_051887955.1 Christensenellales bacterium | reverse complement strand
GAGATCATACCCTTTTTCTTTCATCAATTCCTGCAAAAGCCTGCTGCCGGCATGCCCGAGATCGCCAGTAAGTATAATGTCGTAATACGACGGCTCGCGTCCCGTATCCTTAAAATGCTCGATAAGAGTGTGCATAGCCGCCGGAACCATAACCGCGCCCATATCGTTGGCGTCCGTCACGCCGTAATCCGTCACCTTGCCGATCGTCCCGCAGGTTATTGCAACCTCTCCCGCCGTTGACGTATCGCCTTTTTGCAATAAAGCGCACCCTGCTCCCGTTACCGTCCACTGAGAAAGCGGCGTTCTTTGAGAACCCAATTCCAACGGAAATCTGTATTGCCTTTCCGCAGTTGCGAAATGGCTCGTCGTAGTACATATCACTCTGTCGAAATATCCCGCACTTACCATCGACGCACCGATTATGAGACTTTCTCCGAAAGTTGCGCAAGCGTTGTACAAGCCTAAAAACGGTATGTCTATTTCCCTCAGTGCAAAGTTGCACCCGATAATTTCATCCATAAGATCTCCTCCGAATACGCAATCAACGTCCTGCTCGCCCAGATGCGCTTTGTTAAGGAGATTTCTTATCGAGCGCAGCTGCATTTCTATTTCCGCATGCTCGTGACTTTTCTGTTTCAGCAAATCGTCTTTCAATACGTAATCGAAATGCTTGCCGAGAGGTCCTTCGCCCTCTTTCGGTCCGGCAATCGTTGACGTTTGAGTAATTATTACGGGATTTTTGAAATATATCGTCTGCTTATTCAATTTCTACCTCTATTATATGAATAAGTAAATAATTCCTACTATGACCGACGCGGTAATGCCGAATACTATTACGGGGCCGGCTATAGTGAACATGTTACTGCATAATCCGAGAACTACCCCTTCTCTTTTATGCTCTATCGCGGGACTGACTACGGAATTTGCAAAACCCGTAATGGGAATTATGCTTCCCGCGCCGCCCCAATTTCCTATTTTGTCGTATACTCCGAATCCGGTAAGTATACCGGTAATCAAAATAACCGTCAATGTCGTCAAACCGGCAATTACCTCCTCTTTCGCTCCTTTCATCAAAAAATTTTTGTAAATATCGTTAATTCCTTGCCCTATACAGCATATTATTCCTCCCGTTACGAAGGCTTTGATCATAGTGGATACATGCTTCGACGGGGGCATATCGTTTCTTACCCTTTTAAGATACTCCTTACTGTCCCGTTCATCTAATTTCATTCTTAGCCTCCTTTTTCTTTTCCGGAATCACGGTTTCGGTGTTTTCCAAATACTCTTTTCGCATACATCCTCATTTCGGTTGCTTATATTACAATTAAGTAACAATTTACGCATTAAAAAACGCTCTGCATATAATTTTTAACGTAGAGCGTTTTTTTATACCGATTTTGCTATGCTAATTCTTTTTTAAGTCTTTCGAGTATCCGTGCCTCCAATCTGCTTATCTGAACTTGCGATACGCCGAGCTCTTTTGCTATCTCGCTCTGCGTTTTATCGCGGTAATATCGCAGATAAATTATTTTTTTGTCTCTTTCGTCAAAACTATCGATTACTTCTCTCAAAACTACCTTTTCTATATATTCGTCCTGGCTACCCTTTGCGCACAGCTTGTCCTCAAGACTCAGTCCGTCTTCATCCTTTTCCGCATATATCGATACGGGATATCTCGCGCTATCCATTATAAAAACTACGTCTGATTCTTCGACGCGCAGGTATTCGGCAATTTCCTTAATATTGGGGTCGGTTCCGTGTTTTTGTCTGTACTCTTCTATAAACGCGTTAATAGTCTGATTCTGCGCTTTTAACGAGCGGCTGACTTTTATCGCTCCGTTGTCTCTTATAAAACGTTTGATTTCCCCTGCTATCATAGGAACGGCATAGGTAGAAAATTTAACTCCGAACGCTACGTCGAAATTGTTTATTGCCTTTATAAATCCGAGTGTCCCCAATTGAAACAGGTCTTCATATTCTATCTGTTTATTTTGATATCTCCTTACAATGCTCTTAATTAACGGAATATTATTCTGCAATAGTGCGGTTTTTGCGTCGTCATCGTTGTTTTGAGCAAGTTTTATAAGGGATAACGTTTCTTCCTGACTAAGCATTGGTCAGTCTTTTAGTCATGGTTACCGTCGTACCCGCACCGAGAACGCTCTCCACCTCAAGACTGTCCATA
>JBJFAO010000150.1:0-2188 GCA_051887955.1 Christensenellales bacterium | reverse complement strand
CTCGACGGGATCGCCCTCTATTCCGTACTTAGCGAAAAACTCCTCGAATCTCGCGAAAATGAGGCGGTTCTTTTCTATCTCGCCTCTCTCGAACATCTTCCAATATTTCTTGTTGATAGAATCGTAATCTTTGTATTGCTCCTCCGTGCAAGCGCACCCTATCTTCCCGAAAGCGGAAAAAATCGCTCTCTTCTGTCCCCGTTCGAAATCCATTATAGTGTCGTCGACGTCGATAAGGACGGTATTCACGTCGGAAAATTTTATCTGCTCGTTTACTTTTTCCATAGTAATGATTATAGCAGCTTGCCGTTCGTTTGCCAAATAAATTGCGGAAGTATATAATAATATGCGAGGTGAAATATGAAAAACGCAATTACCGAAATAATGAACGACGCCGACAAAATCGTGAAGCTTACTGCGAGCAGCCCCTTTGATAAAAACGAAGAATTTTCAAAAACCGTTCTACGCCCCGTCAAGCTGAAAAACGTGAACGGATTTCAGGCGGAACGCTATAAAAATTCACAGGTTTTTCATCTCAATTTTTCTCGCGACGAATTAAAAAACCGTCTTGAAAATCTTTTTTCAAAATACCGCCAGATATGCGTTTTTTTTGAAGGAGTAACCGCGACGTACAGCGTCAACACGGCGTTGCGCGCAAGAAAAACGACGGTAAAAAACAACCTGAAAAAAGACGGAGCTACCGGCAACGACCGGGAAAAACGCTACCTTCTCAACGAAGGAGACGAAATACCCGCTCTTGTCGATTTGGGCGTCTTTACTCCGGATTTCAGGATTATAAAAAGCAAGTACGACAAGTTTAAGCAGACTAACAGATTTTTGGAAATCATCGACGACGAACTAAAAAATTATTCCGAGGATTCGATAACCGTACTCGACTTCGGCTGCGGGAAATCGTACCTTACCTTTATCGTGCGACATTATCTGGTCAACCTGCGTAAAATTAAAGCGAAAATTATCGGATACGACCTGAAAAAAGACGTTGTCGACGACTGTAACCGAATTGTCGAAAAATACGGTTACGACGATATTTCTTTCGTCGTTGCCGACGTAAAAAAAGACGTGCTTTACGATGAAAAAATCGACCTTATTATTTCTCTGCATGCCTGCGACACCGCCACCGATTACGCTATAAATTACGCCGTACAAAAGAACGTGAAATACCTGTTCTCCGTGCCGTGCTGTCAGCACGAAATAAATATGTCGATAAAAAACGGCGGAGACCTTGACGCTCTGTTGAAATACGGAATTATAAAAGAGCGCGTTTCCGCGCTTCTTACCGATACCGTAAGAGCCCTTCTCCTCGACGACTGCGGCTATTCGGTCGACGTTCTCGAATTCGTAGACCTTGCTCATTCGCCGAAAAATATTATGATAAGAGCGGTAAAAACCAAAGCACCCTCGGAAAAGAACCGTCCTGCGGTCAAATCCCTTATGGAAAAATACGGTTTTTCTCAGACGCTCTTCTCCCTCACCGAAAAACGCGGCGACAAGCAGAATCGATAAAACCGGACGATTGACAGCCGATATACGGACGTAAAAAAAAGCTCTCCCGAAAGGAAGAGCTTTTTTTATCGACAAACGTCGCTTATTTTCCGAAATATCTCTTGAGAAGTCCGGCAAACGCCTTTCCGTGACGAGCTTCGTCGCGAGCCATCTCGTGAACGGTGTCGTGTATAGCGTCGAGGTTTGCCATCTTCGCCATCTTAGCAAGCTCGAATTTGCCTGCGGTAGCTCCGTTTTCGGCTTCCACGCGCATTTGCAGATTCTTTTCGGTGGAATCGGTAACGACCTCTCCGAGGAGCTCGGCAAACTTAGCCGCATGCTCGGCTTCTTCGTAAGCCGCTTTTTCCCAGTAAAGTCCGATTTCCGGATATCCTTCTCTGTGAGCTACGCGAGCCATAGCGAGATACATACCCACTTCGGTGCATTCTCCGTTGAAGTTTGCGCGGAGACCTTCCACGATTTCTTCGGGAACGTCCTTTTTGCCCACGCCGACAACGTGTTCGGCAGCCCAGGTCATACCTGCGTCTTCTTTGACTTCCACGAATTTTTCACCGGGAGCTTTGCAAAGAGGGCATTGTTCGGGTCTGGTTTCGGATACTACTATTTCTCCGCAAACAGTGCATTTCCATTTCTTCATATTAAATTTACCTCCGTATTTTATTCT
>JBJFAO010000149.1:3388-10817 GCA_051887955.1 Christensenellales bacterium | reverse complement strand
GTGGTTTCGTATTCGTCGGGAGTAAGCTTTTTAGTCGTTCCGTCCTCGTATACCCCCACCACGTTTATCGTGAGATTTTCGTTTTTACCGACCACGGTGAGGCTGTCCTTATCCGACGCGCTCAAAGAGACGAGCTCGCTCACCACCTTTATCGTCACCGTCACGTAACGCCCGAAAGGAAGATACGTTATTTTCATTTCGTAAACGCCCGACCTCGTAGTGTCCGCGCCTTCGGTTTCCCACCGATAATCTTCGCTTTGGGAGTATTTTATTTCGACGGCTCCCGCTTTTTTATATTCTACCGCAACGGACAGTCCGGAAAGGTCGATTTTTTCGCCGACGGCGTATACCGTTTTCGTCGGTCCCGTCGCGAGATTGAATCCGTCTACCGTCGGCATATCCTTTATCGTAACGTTAAAATTGTATTTTATCCGTCCTCCGCTTTCGTCGGTATAAACGACCGTCGCCGTCTGCACCCCTATTTTTTCGGGATCGTATTGCACGGTGTATCTTGACGGATCCGCCACCGCGTATCCGTCGTAGCCGCTCGTTTTGATTTTTACCGTAATATCGAGAGGTTCGCCGTAATTTATTTCGGTATTCCCCTCGACGAACAAATCGGTTACCTTCTCGCTACCGTAGCCGTTCAGCCCCACCTCGAATGTTATCGCTTCGTCGCTCTGCGCGGTAATCTTCAGAATAATGCCGGTATTCTTCCCGTCGGTGAGATAAATAGCGTTCTCGTCGTAGCTTTTTGTCGAAGTCTGCGAGCCTACGTTGTTAAAATACGCGTTGTCGGCAGAAAGATACGCGTAAGAAAGATTTTTTAATTCCTTCGAGCGCAAGTCGCCGCCGGTAGCGACCGTAGGACGGTATACGTACAGCTCGTCGGGATACCGTGAATTGCGGTACCTGCCTTTTGTATTGCCCGTAACGGTATTGTTTACTCTGTAAACGATAAGTCCGCTACCCGAAAGCATGCTGTCGTAAGTAGAAACGCCGTTGTTTCTGTACTCCATATATATGCTCTCCGAGTCGCTTATCTTTATGCGGCAAGCCACTACGTCCTCCGCCGTTGCGGTAGTCACCGGCTTCAGCGAATACGCTCCGTCCGAAGTCAGATCCTTAATTTGATTATCCCCTATGGAGCGGAGATATTTATCGCGGATATAAACGGAAGGATATTGCGGAATCTCGTTGTTCAGATGCATTATATCCCATTGTCCCACCTGAATATAGTTCTTGTCGTAATCGTAGTGATATAGGTCCGGCATACCGAAAACGTGCCCCGCCTCGTGGCAAAGAAAACCTACGTCCACCGTTTCGAGAAAATTAAGAGTAAACTTGTTTACGGTAATATTATTGAGCTTTTCCGCCGTAGTGGACGACAGACGGCTTATCTCCGCCAACTCCCACGAATGAGGCCACAGCAATCCGCCCCAACCGCTTCCGTCCGAATCCTTTCCGCTCACGAGAAACGATACGCTGTCCACGTATCCGTCGCCGTTTACGTCCAGGCTTTTTCCCGAATAATCGAAATATTCGTCGGCGGCTTTTATCGCCGCGTTCAACAAAGCGCTTTCGTTTGCATAACGTTTCGTACCCGACGCGTCGGTAATAGCCTTATAATATGACCTCGGCTTATCGGAGCGATATACGAAAACCTCCCCTTCGGCGTCGGGAAAAATCGTGTCTATCCCTATGTTGCCATAGCTTACCTTGTCGTAATAGTCTTTCAAGGAATTGTCTTCCCCGACAAAAAACGAGCGCAGCTCGGAATTGACTTTCGAGCGAGTCGAATCCGCGCTCTCGTCCGCAAAGCAGATGACCACGACCGGATTAGTCACGTCGCCGTTGACGGGCTCAGCCTTGTTTATTACGTTATATTCTCCTGCGTTTTCGGGAGAATAGCCGTAATAAGCGTCCTCCGTCTTTCGGTAAAGATCGCACGCAAAAAGAGTCAGCGCAATAAAGCACAGACAACAAATCGTCGAAATCGTTACGAAAGCGCATTTAATATTCTTTTTCATTGATAATATTATATATTATCTCGTGCGTAAAGTCAATTTTCTCCTCCTTATAGCCAAAATCTGTATTTTATCATGCCCTATCCGTTCCCCTTTTTTATAAATTATCCAACCGGAAAAGCCTCCGCTCAAAAACCGAATCCGCGCCCGACTTGCCAGGCAAACCGACTGACACTCCGTTATTTAACGACGAATTTAATAAAAAGACCATAAAAAAACGACGACCTCGTCGGTCGCCGTTTCGATTCTTTAGGATAAATCACGCTTATGCCTTATCCACGTCTCCGTCGGTACAATGGACGGTATACGCGTCCGTTTCGCTGTCCCAGTCTTCCCCCTTCGGAAGGCTTTCCCACTGCGCCATAGTCCCGTCATACGTTATGCTCGTGAGTTTAAAACAACCTCCGAACGCAAATTCGGGTATGCTCGTCACGCCGCTGCCTATGGTTATGCTTGACAATTCTACGCAGAAGAAAAACGCACTGCTGCCTATACTCGTCACTCCGTCGGGGATTGATATGCTCGTTATACTCCTGCAGCCTAAGAGAGCGCATTGATAAATTTCGGTAATGCCGTCGGGAAGAGTCATTTCGGTTTCCGTCCCGGTATAACCTACCAATATTTTATCTTCTCCGTCGACGTAGATTATATATCCGTTACTGTCGGTAGATAATTTACTTCCCCCTTCTTCGGTATATACGTTCTTGGCATAATATCCTACGCATCCGTTTTCTTCGCTTCCGGCTACGATATTTAGAGACGACTTGTTGTATACCTCTACTAATTTTTTACATCCGTAAAACGCATTACTACCTATACTCGTCACTCCGTTACCAATAGTCACGCTCGTTAATCCGCTGCAAAAACAGAACGCGTTACTACTTATGCTCGTCACACCGTCGGGGATATTCAAGCTGATTATGCCCGAACTGTCGAACGCCCTGTCCGCGATTTCCGTCACGCCGCCCAAATTAACGCGTGTCAGAAACTCGCACATAGAGAACGCTTCCATCCCTATGCTCGTCACGCCGTCGGGGAGGGTTATGCTTGTAATTTTTTGGGACTTAAAAGCGTTTGCTCCTATTGCGGTTACGGGCAAACCGTTATACGTGTAAGGAACGACTATCTCTTTATCCGTCGCCGTTCCTATTCCGTTTACGGTATAGCTTGTTCCGTCCGACGACAAAGCGTATTTCAATCCTTCGGTAGTCGGCAACACGTATTGACATTTATTGCAGACGTATTCGGTATAATCGTGTCCCGTTTCTTTAACGTAATTATCGTTGTAACTGTCTCCGCAGTTTTTGCACGTGTGTTTTTCATAGCCTTGTTCGGTACAGGTCGGCGCGATTGTACTTGCCTCGTAATTATGTCCGATAGCCAAAACGGTTTCCGTCTCTTCCTTTTGACAAATCGTACACACTCTCTTTTTAGCGCCGTTCGTAGTACAGGTAGCCGCTGTCACCACGCTCCACTCTCCGTACGTATGTTCATGCTCGTCGGCGGGCGGCGCGGAATTATCGTCGTCGTTGGCGCACGCGGTCAACAACGCAAAACTTAATACGACGACTAAAACAATGCTGAAAATTAAAATCGATTTTGCAGATTTTTTCATATAAAACTCCCTCTTTTTTTGTTTGAATTTATTATATATCGGAGTTTCGCCTCAGTCAAGCGTCAACAAATAGTTCGGCATGCCGAAACCGTTAAAAACTTCATAAATCCCTTAACAAATTGTCGAATTTATAACGCAGCAGCCGATTTTCGTTCGCATTTATACGTCGGATAAAAGAATTGTCTCCTCGACAAAATCCGTTTTGTCCCGTGCTCCTCTCATTAAAAAAAACCGCGTCTTTGACCCGCGGTTTTATCTGCTGTTTTTACACCGTTTTTTCAAAAAAACTCAAAATATCCTCGGCGCATCTTTTCCCTTCGTCGAAAAGGAAGATATGTCCCGAATTTTCATAAGTAACGAGTTCCGCATTCTTACATATCTCGACCAATCGGGAGCTTTGATAATACGGCATTGTTTTATCTTTCGTCCCCCATATACAAAGAATCGGCAAGTCGAATTCGTTGAGCTTAACGTAATTTGCGACAACCTTATCCGTTCGCAATATGGTATTCCGCAAAGAAGATAACGTACAGCGCAAAAAGCCTTTATATTGCGCCGCTTCGGCAAATTTCCGCATATAATAATCCTTTTCTTCCGCAGGAGAAAAATACAATTCCGACGCGCATTTTTTCAAAAGTATTTTACCGGCAATATTATAGAACAGGGCTTCGCCGAAACCTTTTATTTTGCACAATTTCATATAAAGCGGCGGCTTAAAAGTATCCATTCCGGCAGGAGCAAGCAAAACCAATTTTTTCACCTTTTCGGGATACGTTGCGGAAAAAGTCGCGCAGATCGAACCGCCCATAGAGGTGCCTACCAACAAAAATTTTTCATCGGGGAAAAATTTATCGGTAAGCTCTTTCAACTGTTCGGCAAACAATTCGGGAGTATAATCGGTCTCCGTCCTTTGAGAAAAGCCTCTGCCGAGAAGGTCGTATCTCAGCACCTTGTGTCCGCTCTTGACAAAAGCTTCGAACAGCTTATCGTAAATAAAATACGGCGTGGCGTACCCGTGCACAAGGACTACGGCCTGTCCCTCCCCTTTTAATTCGTAATGCGTAGTCCCTACGTCCAAACGAATATACGAACCCGACTGCTTTTGCATTTCCTCTTCGGTCAGTTCTTTTTTGTTTATGTCTTTTATCGCTTTTTTCAATTCCGCTTTATTCATAAAAATCGCTTCCGTTTTATGTATTTTGTAATATAAATTATATCTCCCGACGTCATAAAAGTCAATATCGTTCCGAATTCCGGCAATCAGGCGTACGCTCATATCGAAATGCTCCGTTAACGACATCAACGGCATGTCGTGTTATCCGTTATTTTGATAATTCTCGCAACACAAATACAAATTCTTATCATCAAAAAATATTTCGTTAGTATGATTGTAGATTAAAATCATTTCCTGCAATCTTTCAGTAAATAATTCGGTACTTGGCGAACTGACTTCTGCAAAATTTGTTAGTAATGCTTGAATCGAATCCGCAGCATTGTATTTTAGTTTTTCACTTTCTTCTTGTAGGTATTCGTCAACATTACTATTCTTAATCTTGGGAATACTTCCGAAAAATTTACCCACCGCCTCGGTTGCCGATCCTGATTTGTTTAGAAATTGAAACTTTAGCCCTGAAACAGACTCGTTCTCTAAATATTTGGATGCTTCACAAAAGATTTCTCTGTACAAGGTTGATAACGATTCTATTTCGTTTTTTATTTCGCCTATATATATTTCATCAAAATTACCGCTAAGCAAAACCTCTAACAAAGAAGATAGAGAAAAAGTATACAATGATAGCCTATAATATTTGAATTTCTTCGTTAAACTATCCAACTCGTTTTGTATTTTCTTTTGCGTTGCAAGTATTGATTTTTTCTTTATAAGGTCAGAAATTGTTTTTTGATACGAAAGCATATTCTTCCTCGCGGTTCTTTGTAAGTCAAGAACCATTTTATGGTTGCTTTGCAAAAAATGTTCATTATCCCAATTTAGTTTATATTTCTTAATTATATCAACCAACATTTCAACGTCAGCCTCGATTTCAGATTCTTTTTCCGTTTCAAGGAATGCAAGAATTTGCTTTTGAACTATCTCAATTGACTCCAATTTTTTTTCTATCGAAAAAAGCGCAACGGCCATCATAAGCGTAGCGGGATTTATCGGCATAAGCGTATTCGTGGTTGACGATAGATTTCCTACGGATTGGAGTTGTGCCATTTTTGACGTACCGTCGGCGCACTTTATAGCACCCCAAAAATTGCCGTTCTTAGCAACTTTCAATGTTCCCAAACTCTCGTTGACCACTTTGTATAAACCGGTTGTGTTTATTTTCGTTGTTTGAATGACGGCCCTGAATGTCGGAAGAATGGATGCAACTCCTGCTCCTAATGTCGATATTTGGGAAAACGGCAAAGAAAACGTAGTTTGCTCGGATATAGTTTTCCGAGTGTCGTCTAAAATATCGTTTGAGATTTCTATAATATCACATGAATTGTTCGCAGTTAGTTGACAGGTATTGTTAGGTATTATTTTATCCATTTTTCTTTCTCCTCATTATTGTGAAATTACGTAATATGTTGACGGACCGTTTCCGTGCTTTTCTATGTGATTTATCGCGATTAGTTCTCGCAACGCTTTCTCTACAGCCGAACGACTTAGCGTAGGGCAATATTCCATAATGTCGCTTTTTGTGACTTTCCCAATTTTTACGTTGAATACTTCTTTTACCATATCGTGAGCATTTTTCTTTTCCGACACTATTTCAAGGCGTTCTTCAAAATCTCTATATGCGGATAATATCGTACCCAAAAGGTATTTTGTAAACGGCGTATCGTCGTTTTTACCGTCGTGCCAGCCTTCGGAAGAAAGTCGCAAAGCATCGTAATACTCTACCTTATTGTCGTGTATCTTCTTTTCGAGAGAAATATACTTTCCTACGACATAACCGCTTTTGTATAAAAGCAAAGTCGTCAAAATTCTGCTCATTCTTCCATTCCCATCATTAAACGGGTGTATGCAAAGAAAATCATGAATGAACGTAGGGATAACAACAAGCGGATCCACTTCTCCCGATGCGATTATCTTATTATAAGCATTACACAAATTATCAACGGCTTCAGGCGTTTCGTATGGCTCAAGCGGCTTAAATCTGACGACAACGCTACCGTCTTGTCTTATTTCGTCGATTTCATTAGACGTCGTTTTGAATTTCCCGCCAAAAGCCGTCGGCAAAAGCGAATAAAGTTTTCTATGCAATTGCAAGATTACGTTTGCAGTAATCGGCATATACTCAAAGCTTTCATGAATCATCTCCAAAACTGAACGATACCCGAGTATCTCTTGTTCGTTCCTGTTGCGAGGTGCAGTTTTATCCGCCATCAACTGTTCCAAACGAGCATTTGTAGTAATAATACCTTCAATAGCGTTAGACGATTCTGTACTTTGAATTTTCGCAAGCTCGACAAGCCTGTCAAGCTCGACAGATTTTTGTTTTAAATAGAGCTGCCGTCTGCCTTTATATTCGTGTATAAGACCGACGTACCCCAACACATCTTTGTCCCACTGTTTGTTTTTCAAGTATTCATAATCAAATTTATGCATATTTGCTTACCCCAAAAGATTATCGCTTATATTATAGCCAAAAGTAAGCGATATGTCAATCCCCAAAGCGATATATTGCTTACTTTTTACGTTGAAATAAGAGATTTTGTAAGATTTCATCAAAATCATTCTCATCGTCAAAGGTATTTACAAAAGTCATCCGAATATAGCGAAACAACAAAACTC
>JBJFAO010000149.1:0-3288 GCA_051887955.1 Christensenellales bacterium | reverse complement strand
TAAAAAAAGACAATCCGCTTATAGGATTGCCTTCTTGGTACTCCCGGCGGGAATCCCTCGCACCAAAGCTTAGCTTTGCGACAGGCCGGGGCGGGCGACAATTCACCGAATTGTCCCTTTGTCCGCCCGTTCGATTCCCTTTCCTTATCTGTACTCTCTCCTGTCTAAAAAAAGACAATCCGCTTATAGGATTGCCTTCTTGGTACTCCCGGCGGGAATCGAACCCACATCGGCCCCTTAGGAGGGGGCTGTTATATCCATTTAACTACGGAAGCGTCTCTGTTTTGCGCATTATGCCGTATTCGGGCGGAAAAGGTGAACGATTCCGAAATAGCAACAGCGCAATTTATTACTGTATTATGTTATATCCTGCAACGGATTTTGTCAAGCGTTTGCCGTTACGCTCGAAGGATGTATACGTAAAAACGAAACGTATAAATTGAATTTTTGTATGCGCGCAAGGGATTGACACGGGGTAAGGTAGGTGCTATAATAAAAAAAACAAAATTATAAGGAGATTTTGACAATGGCATATGTAATTAGCGACAACTGCATCAACTGCGGTACCTGTGAAGGCGAATGCCCCGTAAACGCTATATCCGCGGGCGACGAAAAATACGTAATCGATCCCGAGGTTTGCATCAGCTGCGGTACCTGCGCAAGCGTTTGCCCCAACGAAGCTATTTCCGAAGAATAGTCAACTAAGGCAATACGGCGTAATTTACGCCTATATCGTAAAAAACACTCATAACGAGTGTTTTTTTCATTATATCGGTTTTTTGATTTTTTATTCCTTTGTCATACCGCTTTAACGGTTTTCGCCGGTTTGGTTTTTCGCTTTTTCAGCATAGGTCTGATAGCGTTCAGAATCGCAAGCACGCTCACTCCGACGTCGGCAAAAATGGCGAGAAGTATATTCCCTATTCCCAACAGGCTTAAAATCATTATCGCAACCTTGACGGTAAGAGCAAAAACTATGTTTTCCGTGGCTATCCGAACCGTTCTTCGGCTTATAGAAACCGCGTCCGCCACTTTGGTCGGCTTATCTTCCATAATCACGACGTCGGCGGTTTCTACGGCTATGTCGCTGCCCATTCCACCCATCGCTATCCCTACGTCTGCTTCGGCAAGACAGGGAGCGTCGTTGATTCCGTCTCCCACAAAAGCCACCGCTTTGCCGTTTTTCTTCTCCGCGATAAGATAATCGAGTTTGTCCTCAGGCAACAGCTGCCCGTGATATTCGTCTATTCCGAGCTTCGCCGCGACCTCCGCGCAGACGGCTTCTCCGTCTCCGCTCAGCATAACGAGTTTTTTTATTCCTGCGTCGGACAATCTCTCTTTCAGCTCGAAAGAATCTTCCTTTACCTTGTCCTTAACCGTTATATATCCCAAAAATCTGTCCTCTTCGGCAAAATAAACGACGCTTCCCACTCCGGTAAAAGGGATAAACTCAACTCCCTTTTCCCTCATCAATACCGCGTTGCCGCCGTAATAGACTTTGCCGTTTATTTCCGCCTCCACGCCCTTACCGCTTATTTCAACGTATCTGCCTACTCCGTCGGAATCGGAATTTTGGGCTATCGCAACGGCAATGGGATGATTGCTGCAGCTCTCTATTTTTCCCGCAATCTCACCGAGCTCTTCCGCGGTCGTTCCTACGGGGACTATCGTATCTATTACAAACCTGCCTTCCGTCAACGTCCCCGTCTTGTCCACGGCTACCGAATTCAATCGCGACAGCTTTTCCATAAAATTGCTGCCCTTTATCAATATGCCCGATTTCGACGCAAGCCCTATCCCCCTGAAAAAGGACAGCGGAACGCTTATAACGAGAGCGCACGGACAGGAAATAACCAAAAACGACAGCGCTTTGTATATCCATTTCGACCAGCTGTATCCGTCGAACAACGGAGGCAATACGGCTACGGCAACCGCAAGCGCAACCACCACAGGAGTGTATACTCTTGCAAACTTGGAAATAAAATTTTCCGCTTTTGCTTTTCTCGACGTGGCGGTTTCCACAAGTTCGAGTATCCTCGCCACGGTACTCTCGCAGTATTTTTTGGTAACTCTTACTTTTATGACGCTACCTGTGTTTACGCAGCCTCCCGCGATTTCGTCCCCTTCCTTTATTTGATAAGGAAGGCTTTCGCCTGTAAGCGCAGACGTATCAATAGTGCCGTTTCCGTCAACCACAACTCCGTCTAAGGGCACCCTTTCTCCGGGTTTTATAACTATTATTTCTCCCGGCTCCACTTCCTCCGGATCCGTTTCCACGATTTCTCCGTCGCGATATACGTTGGCTACTGTCGTCCGCATCTGAACGATTTTCGATATGAATCCGCGACTTTTATTAACGGCGTAACGTTCAAAATATTCTCCTATCGCGCTGAGCAGAAGCACAAGAATACCCTCGGCGTATTCACCCAATACAAAAGCCCCGACGCTTGCGATCAACATAAGGAAGTTTTCGTCTACGCGCAATCGTCTGAAGCCGTCTATGCTCCTGACAAACGGCTCCGTCCCTATCACAATGAGCGCGGCGATATATATTCCGAGCTTTGCCGCGTCGCTTATCGGTAAAAATAACGCCGACAGTAACAATATCGCAGATATCGCTATCCTCAATATCGGCAATATTTTACGCAGTTTTTTAAGCGCTTTTTTCATATCCTATTTTATTATTGCGTCGGGTTCGTTTTTTAACAAGGTCTTTTTTACCTCTTCCAATATCGCCTCGGCATTTTCATCCTCTACCTCTACCGTAAGCGTTTCCATAAAGAAATTAAGTATCGCCTTTTTTACTCCTTTGACCTTGGATACGGCGCGTTCCGCTTTCATAGCGCAGTTGGCGCAATCGATTCCGCTTACCTTATATTTCTTTTCCATACAAGCCTCCATACAATTAAATGATTGTTTAATTGTTTTAATGATATTACATTATATTCGGTTTGTCAAGCGTTTTTCAAAAATCCGTTTAATCCGCGCCTGTTTCCGAACCGACAAAAGTCCGTCGTTCATTTAAGAGAGGTTTAAGTTTGGTCGGATATATTTTTTACGGAGGAAAGGACAATGAAACAACAAAATAAAATCCAGAAGTTCATACAAACGTTCGACGACCCGGAGGCGGTATCGAATATAAAGGATCAGTTTATTAAAGTGCAGGAAACTCTCGCCTGCTATCGCTGCGCGTTGCTCGAAGTCGAGACGAAATTCAGGGTATTGGACGAAAGATTCTCCATACGCAACGAACGCAACCCCATCGAAAGCATCAAATCCCGAATAAAA
>JBJFAO010000148.1:0-10960 GCA_051887955.1 Christensenellales bacterium | reverse complement strand
ATCAAATCGCGATAATCTGTAGCGTATGCAACAAAATTATGTTTTCCTTTGCTCGACAGCTCTTTAGCTACGGCAACGGGAACGGGATCTATTATATACAGACCTTTGCTTTGCGCAAGACGCCTTACTCCGTAAGGCAGATACGCCTTGGGACAAATCGCGTTAAAACCGAAATCCTTTATAAGCGCGAAATCGGCGCAATAATCGTCGTAGCTCATACGAGAGCCGTCGGAAGCGCGAACAGCGTTGTAATCGACGCCGAAAAGCTTAATCGGGCGATCGTTGTATACCGCCACTCCGTCCTCGTAAAGCAATTTGCCGAACCCTACCTTAAAGCGAGAGCACTCGGTGACGAATCCCGTTTCCGATATCGAAACGTACAGGTCGTACAATTCCGGTTTTTCCGCAAGATACGGTAAAAAATCACCCGTAAATTCGCATTCTATCGATTTTTCCGCTTCTTTTTTAATTTCTAAAACGCTCTTCCCGTCCTTTTCCAAAGTAACGGTAACGAAAGAATCCGCCTTAACGCAGGACAATTCGAGGGCGATTTTTCCCTTATAAGAACCCGCCGACATGACGGAAGAAAACGTTACGTCCGCCAGATACTGTTCGTTGCGGGCTACAAAATATACGTCTCCGACTATACCGGTATTTTCAAAGCCCTTAAATCCGTCGGCAAAGGACGCGGCGGTATACTTTTTGACCGCTACCAAAATCTCGTTATCCCCGGAAACTATCTTGTCCGTAACGTCGAATTCTCCGTATCCGAGGGCGGAAAAACCGCAATAAGCGCCGTTGACGTACACCTCGAACGCACCGTTTACTTTGTCGAAATTGAGAAAATACTTCTTCGTCAAATCATAAATCGGAACGATTTTTTTGTATACTCCGGAGCTGTTTCCCGATTTTTTTCCGTCAAAAACTTTGTTGCCGGAGTGTAAAAAACCATACTCCGTCAGATACCTTTTTTGCCCGAAACCCATACTCTCCCAGGACTCGGGGACGTCGACCGAAACGAATTCCGCCTTGTCGGAATCAAAACCGTTTTTCGCAAAACCGTCGGAAAAATAGCAAAAATCCCACTTTCCGTTCAAAAAAACAACTCTATCGCTAAGTTCTTCTGCTCTGAAATAATCTACGTCGTCGCAGACGCTTCTGTCCGAAAACGGCACAACGTGCGCATGCGCGGGCACAACGTTTTCGGCGAAGCGAGCCACCGAAGCGACGACTCTCTTCAAAAATCTATATAACATAAAATCAAACTCCAAATATATATCGCAAAAGTCGGGCGACGCAACTATGGGCACAGGCTGTGTTTTTAGTCTTTTATCCCGTATTTTTTATCCGATGAAAAACGGGATATTGCGCATAATCAGTCGCACAGATTACAGTTCAGCTTTTATTCGTTACAATTATAGCATATTAAATATTTCATTTTCAATACTTTTTTTCTAATTTTTTTAGAAAATTACGAAAATTTATTTCTTTTGCAACGATATAAAAAACCGCCGATATTCTCGCAAACGATACGTGCAATCATATTATGGCGGTTATTTGTAGCTATGGATACGGATAACTATATATTTATCAATTTTTTAACCGGATAATAAGCGAGGAGTATCAGCGCGGAGTTTACCGCCCATATTATGGCTTGTTTCGGCATACGGAGAGCAAACACCGCGGCGAGAGTCTTTCCTGCTCCCTTGAAATAAAACACGTACAGCCCTATCGTATTGACGGTACTGCATATAGCGAAGGTCAGCACAAGACTTATTATCGCGGCAAGGAGCTGAATTCCCTTCCTCTTTGATTTTTTGAAAACGGTAAATACTACGCCCGGTATAAGTCCGAGCAATCCGCTCGCCAGCAAAATAATGGGATTGATATCTCCTTTGGGCGCTATCCAGCAGCCTATGAGATCGCCAAGAATACCCGTAATAAAACCGGGGAGAGGACCGAGCAGTGCTCCGGCAAAGAAATTGGGAATATAAGTAAAGCTCAATGCAAAAGCCCCTCCCGTCCCCACGAACGCCGTGTATATGTTGGTCACCGCGCTGAGCGCCACGAAAATAGCGGTATAGCAAACGATCTTTATCGGCATTCCGATTTTTTTCCTTGCGCGCTTTTTGTCTCCGTCGTTAACTGCGCGATCGTTTGTCTCCGCGACTTTTTGCGTTCCGCAATCGCACGGCTTCGCGCTTTCCTCTACGGAACTGAAACGAGAATTATTCTCCGATGGTTGCAAGCTGTTGTCTGACATAAAAAAGACCTCCCGAAATTAAAGGAGAGCCCGTGTGAACAGATATTTATTATTCATAATATTTGTCGCATACGGATGCGGAAAACAGTCGCGGATTGGCTCCTTCGTCCACAGTCAACATCCCGTTCTGTTGGCACTTAACGCTGTTTTACCTACTCTGCTTGGATATATAATACTACTCTTGTATTTATTAGTCAAGCATAGGATAAAACTATCGACATATATTTTTGTTATGAGAAAAAAGAAATTGTTTGCGTCCGTGGCGACGGTAACGGTATTCGGAGTTTTTACGAGAATAATCAGTTTTTTATTCAAGATTTATCTTTCCCGCGCTCTGGGTGCGGAAGCTATCGGACTGTATCAAATGGCACTGAGCGTATTTTTTCTGTTTGCGTCGATTTCCGCAAGCGGAATTCCTCTCGTCCTCAGCCGCAAAACCGCCGAAAAAATGGCTACGGACGGAAGAGCCGATTTTTCCTTGTTTTCCTCGGCTCTGCTCCTCGGTTCTTCCATTGCCCTTTCTTGCGTACTGGTTCTGACTATCCTCAATCGTCATCTCGTATTTTTGTTCTCCGAACCGTCCGCATATCCTATTTTCGCAGTCACCGTACCCGCCCTTTTATCCACGACGATATATTCCGTTATCAGAGGCTTTTTCTGGGGGAAAAAAGAATTTACGGCTTTTTCCGCCACGGAAACGGTAGAAGAAATACTGAGAATACTTTTCAGCGTAGTGTTTATAAGCGGCGTAATCAGCGGAGTGAGCGGAGCCTATGCCGTCGCGCTGGCTTTCACGGCAAGCGATATTCTTATCGCTGCGATATTGTTCGCTCTGTTTTTCTTCAAGGGCGGCAGGATAGTGAAGCCCTCTTCCATAAAAAGTATCCTCCTCCCCTCGTTGCCCGTTACAGCAATGAGAATGTTTTCCTCTCTTATGAGCACGCTTATCGCGTTTATTTTGCCTTTACGGCTTATTTCGTACGGATTGTCGGCGGCGGAAGCTACGGCCTCCTACGGGCGCATAGCGGGCATGGCAAACCCTCTTCTTCTTGCGCCCAATGCTCTTATAGCGAGCCTTACGATTGTTCTTATCCCCGAAATGAGCGCAAACGGCGCAAAAAAAGAATTTTCTCTGTTAAACCGACATCTTAATAACGGAATAAACTTTTCATTCTTAATAAGCGGAGTTTTTATGGTGGCGTATATAGCTCTCGGCAAGGAAATAACGTCTTTCCTATACGCAGATTCCGTAAGCGGAGAATACCTGCAATATGCGGCGTACATTATGCTGCCTATGTGTCTTATGCAATTAACGCAATCGGCTCTCAATTCTATAGGGAAAGAAATGTCCTCTTTCCTAAACTATCTTGCCGGAAACGTCGTCATGCTTTTCCTAATCTGGCTGTTGCCGCCCCGTATCGGTATTTATTCAGTAGCGGTAGCCACTTTCGCCTCTTTCCTCATAAGCTCGATTCTAAACGTTTATTCTTTACGTAAAGCGGTCGGATTCGATTTCGGCTTTATAAAATATCTCGTAATGGTCAGCCTGTTTATTTTTCCGTCGGCGTTTATGGCGGACTGTCTGTATTCGATTACGCAGGGCGGAGCGCCGATTATAAGCCTGTTTTTCTCCGCCGCAACGGGAGTAGGAGCATACTGCCTGCTCTGTCTCTGCACAGATCTCGTCGACGTAAAAGGCTTTATAAAACTGCGCAAAAAACCATCCTGACGCAAAGAAAAACGCGCCGTATTCAAAAGTTCTGAATACGGCGCGCCTCGCTTAAATTTTCCGTGTCGTCAGGCGATATTATTTTTTATTCTTTTTCTTTTTGCCCTTTCTGACGACTCTCTGGACGTATACGGGCTTTACCTTGTCGGAATACTCTTCGTCCTCGTCGATATCTTCTTTGACGGAAGAAGCGGTATCTACGACTTTAATTTCCTTTTCCGTCTTGGCTACGTTTTCTCCGATTACTTCCTTAGGATGTTTCTTCTTCCAACGTTTTACCACAACGACTACCACGACCACGATTATGATTACGGCTATTACGAGAGAGGATACGAGCAGCCATACGTCGCCTCTGTCCCATACGCTCTGTTTCTCAGCCTCGGGATTCTCTTCGGGTTCTTCCGGAGTTTCTTCCGCGGGCTTATCTTCGTCGTAGCTATAAACTACGCTGCTTGCTGCAGCCTTTCCTGCGTCGTCAAGTGCGTCGTAAGCCGCCTTTTGCGCCGCAAAGGTATCCTCGTCTATGGTAGTAAGCGAAACTTGGTCGATAACCAACATACCCATAACAAGCTGTTTCGTTCCCGTTTCGTCTTTATCGTCCTTGTTCGCTCCGAGATAGAACGCCCATTTAGCCGTAGAGGAAGAGCTGCTCGGATTGTAAACGTAGATGGAGTACTCTTTTTCCTCAACGCCGTTTATCTTAATAGACTGATATTTGTCCGTAGCGGCAGTCTGCATAAATCTGAACTCTGCGCTGACCCCGTCGGTCTTGTACGTCTTGTTGTCCTCTTCGTCCTTTTCTTCGACCGCGAGCAACGCTTTCGCTTTAAAGCTCAGCTTGTAATAGCTCTTGGAGCTTATCGTAGAAGACGAGGTGGTGGTATAGGACTGTCCGAACGGCACCTTGTTGCTCATAACGAGGCTGTTATATCCTTGCATCGTTATAAAGCTCTTTATATCGAAACCGGAGGGCATAAACGCCGCAAATACGTTTTCATCGGTGTTCGTTTCGGTGTTTTCCGCCATATAAAGCTGTTGCAGCTTGTCTACGTTCATGTTGACGTTATAAACGCCGTAAAGTCTTTCTTTCTCCGTCGTTCCGGTTGCGTCGCTCGCCTTAGCCCATTCGTAGTTGTTGGGGGTATGACCGAGGTTGTATCCGTCCTTGCCTTCTTCGACGTCGTTTTCATCGAAAGAGTCGAAAGAGTCTACCGTATAAACGAGCTTACGGATAGCGTATTGGTTTTTAGCAGCATCGTAAAGATACGGGAAATCGTGCAGCTTAACGGTGTTGTCGGGATTATATTCTCCCAAACCTATCTGATCGTTAAACTCCTTTTCTTTTACCTCGAACACTCTTACGGAGTCGAAATAAACGGTTCCGGAAGAAAGATCGGCATTTTTATAGGTGGCTACGCTGGTAGTAACTTTATCGCTCTTTTTCGAGGTCTTTACCGCATAGGGATTGCCGAGAGAAAGCTCAAGCTTGAAGCTGCTCGAAGAAGCGCCGGTCTTTATATAGAAGCAGTATTGCGTCCACTTTCCGGCGGTATCTATTCCGGTATATCCGATATAGTTTTCGTTAACGTCCGCGGTGAGCACCTTACTCAAATTGCTGACGGTAACGGCGGCTTTAGTTCCGGCTTCGGTCATAACCCACACCGATACGCAATAGTAGGTATTCGCGTTCAAAGTCTTGCTCGCGGAAGTCATGCTCATGCCGACGCCGTAGTTACTCGATATTTTCAAGAGCGTATTATACGGGCTCTTATAGTCGGATCCGCTGAAAAGCGAATCTTCCTTAGAAACGGTACCGGCTTTAACCTCTTTCTTTCCGGCAACCTCGCTAGCTTCGGTTACGACGGAATCTCCCGTGGAAGCAACTCCGAGAGTCTTATAGCTGCTGTACGCGCCGACCGCGTTGTTGCCCACGCCCCTTACTCTGAAAGACGCGCTCTTCTTGCCCGTCATATCTACGTTGACGGAATAATTGCTGCCGTCGAAATACGCCGCGTCGTCTTTGTCTACCAAAGCGTACAGTCTTTCGACGGTCTTTGCGTCGGTCCCCGTACCCTCGACGAAACGAGCGTACACCTCATAGGCAGAGGGAGCGGTATCGTTACCCTCGCTGTCCACTCCGACGACGGGAGCCCATTTAAGAGTGTAGTTATCGGTACTGTTTTCGACGTAGCTCAATTCTACCTTATTATAGGTATTTGTTATCGCGGTCCCCTTTGTCCAGCTCGACGTAGAAGCTATGCCCGTAAGCTTTCCGTTTGCGTCGAACTCTTTTTCATCGGTCGCGGAATAATCGATAAGAGAGAAGCTGCCGTTGGTCACGCTCTCGCTTGCGCTCGCGGTATTCGCGAAGGAATAGGACTTCACCTCGTCTCCGCTCTTGGTGGACGCGTTGTATTCGCTGTATTTTATTTCGGTACAGTTGGCGACGGCGAGATAGACAGAGCCCTTTACGTAATTGCTCGTATCGAAACGGCTACCGCTTCCGATGGTGATTTTTATACCTACGTAGTTAGTTTCTATAGAATCGCCCATTACGTAGAACACCACTTCTTTCCATTCGGAAGAATTGAAATTGCTTATACTTGCGACGCTGGTTTTTTCTTCGTCGTCATTCGTACCGCCCATAAGATTGATCGTGACGCCTTTTCCCTCTTCTATGTCGCTCGTTTTCACGCGGATAGCGAATCTGTACGCCTTGTTGGGCAATATTTCTATATCTTTATCGTGACTTGCTCCCGGAACACTCGACAGCACGGAAGCCGTAGCCTCGGCGTGAGTATAAATAAGCTGGCGCAGATTCACGGTGGAACCGCCGACATTCAAAGTGCCGATTACGTCCTCCGTTTCGGTCGTCAGGCTTATATTGCTCATATCTCCGCTCGACATTTTGTCTGCGTCGGCAAGCTCGTAATTCCAATAAGAAGCGGTATCTTCGCTGTTAATAAGTCCGCCGAAGGAAAGCTCGCCCACGTCGGTAAGAGGAGAAAGAACGCTCCAGGTTTCGCCCATGGGGATGTCGCTTTCTTCCGTTTCGATTATTTCCACGTTATCGAAGAACGCGCCGCCGAACATGAGATTTTCATATTCGGTACTCGTGCCTTCGCCGAACCAGAATTCCAAGGTAAGATTACGGTCGCTGAGCTGATTGCCTTGTACGTAGAAGGTGAGCTTTTCCCAGCCCTCGTTGCAGGTTTCGGTCTTCTTTTCAAGATCTTCGCCTGCTCCCGTCAATTTTACTTTTGCATAAGGATTGGCGTTGACGTTGTCCCATACGTTGTATTTTGCCATGTAAGCAAGATATTCTTCGTCGTATGCGTCGTGCTTTTGAATGAGCTCGGAAAGCTCCTTCCAGGCATTGCCTACGAAGGTATTTCTTTCGCTCAGATGTCTGTATTCGACGTAATTTGCGTCTCCCGCAGCTAAATTGCCGGCGGCAACGAAAGCGTCGAAGTTTTCATATACGTAAAGCCAACGGAAAGTATCAACAACTTTTTCGTCGTAGCCGGCGGCAATCATCGCGGTCTTGACGTCGTCTCCCTGTACGAAAGCCTGTATCGCGTCCACGTCGGTAACGGTAGCGGGAGCGGTGGCAATCTTTTCTTTTTCCTCGTCGGTAAGAGTTTTGATATAGTCCTCAAAAGAACCCGTCGCGGGGAAAGCGGTGACGCCTTTATAATAATTTACGATAATAGCCTGAGCGTCGGAATATTCGGCAGGCTCGTCGGGTTTGCCTTCGGTCGGCCATACCCAAACTCCGTCTTTTTCGGGAGCCCATACGTATACCCATACGCTGATGGAATAATTCTTGTTGCTTTCGATTTTTATCGAAGTTTTTTCGGTAAATCCGAGAGCGGAAAGGTCGCTATGATATATCATAAGGGCCTTCGTTTCGTCGAGAGCGTTCATATTGCGCGTTCCCGTCATTATCTTATTGGTCCAATCCTCATACGAAGGAGCGAAAAATTTGTCCTTATAGCTCGACGAAAGAATGGAAGAATAGGTATCCTTGCTCTCTGCGGTAGCGTCGGCGGCATAAAGTCTGGAGATATCCACTATACCGGTAAACGCATTGGTAACGGTGGGCTGCTCGGAGGTGGCGATACCGCTTTTGCCCTTTACCATATTGAGGTTTTTGGTATTGGAAGAAGTATATACTCCTTCGCGGAAGCTGTAATAATAATTGATGGCGTTGGTCGTGGTCGGAGTCGTTTCCGTCATCTGTTCCAGCTTTACGTCGGAAAGATAATATGCCGATTCGTACCCTATTTTGCTTCCGCCGGCATACGCCGCGTTTGCCATTTCCGTAAATACGTCGTGGTTCAACGTAGTTTCGGCGCCGTCGTTATAGGCTGCGTCCTTAGCGGAGGTAACTTCTTTACAGATTATATTGTCAAAGAAAGCAACTCCCTTGGTGGCATATGCGTTCGTTGCTTTGTTGACGGTCTCCGGTCCGTTGCCGAGCCAGAGCCTAATATCCAAAGTGGTAGAATTGTTTTTGTTGGTTTCGATATAGAGATAATGAGTCTCCCATTCTCCGTCGGTGTTTATGCAGGAGTCAACGTACTCCACGCCTCCGGTAATATGCACCCACGCGCCCTTCTTCGACTTATCTCCGTCCTCTACGTCGGTCATATCGATTTTCGTAGCGACGGAATATTGCAAAAGATAATATTTGCCGGGATCGAGAGTAAAGGAAGACTTGTTTTTGTAATAAACGCTTCCCGCCGTCGCTTTGGACGCAATAACGAGGGCGTTGGTGTCCTGCAATTCTTCGGTAAGATTGCCGTTGTCGTCCGTATCGAAAGGCGTAGCCGGATCCACTCCGGGATTGGTCACGTTGCCCTCGGCGAAAAACTTATCCTTGTTCAGATTGTACGCTTCGGTATTTTTCAAATCGATTACGCCTACCGCCACGCCGTTAGCCGTAGTAGCGAGACTGCCTTTCGTCGCCGTCCAGTCGCTGACGGTAGTCTTGATATAATCGTCCTCGTTGGTCGACGACGCGTTATAGAAAGTACCGTTGGTGACTATCTGCGTACGGGTAATCGTATCCGCCGCGTTGTCCTTGTCCTCCGGCTCTACGTAATCGCTGCACGCGACTATGCTTAGAGCTGTCATGGCGACAAGAAGTACAGTCAAAAAAATCAATAGCTTTTTCTTCATATTACCACCTGTTTTTTTATATGAGCATAATTGTTCATTATTTTTGAGTATAACATATAATAGCATATCTGAAAAATAATATCAACACAATAGCCCCCTTTTTTTGAAAAGGTTTTTTTACGCGTCGTAAAAACATTCCGCCGACGCAACGTTTAAGACAGACGTTATTTACTATATAAGGATAAAGGCGCAACCTGTAAAAAATCTGTAAATTGCCTTCCTTTTTCTTCTAATTGTTATTGACACGCGGTTTTTATTTAAGTTAATATATAACTAATTTAGTTTTTATGGAGGCATTATGAATAAATATGCAGAAAGCGTGCTCGACGCTCTGAAGAAAAAATACCCCGAACAAAAAGAATTTTTGCAGGCGGCTACCGAAATACTCGATTCTCTGTCTTTGGTGTTCGACAAGCATCCCGAATACGAAAAAGCGGCTCTTTTAGAAAGGTTCGTCGAACCCGAAAGAGCTATCCTCTTCCGCGTATCCTGGGTGGACGACAACGGCAAGGTTCAGGTAAACAACGGCTACCGCGTTCAGTTTAACAGCGCGATAGGTCCTTACAAGGGCGGTTTGCGCTTCCATCCGTCTGTCAACCTTTCGATAATCAAATTCCTCGGTCTCGAACAGATACTCAAAAACAGCCTTACCGGACTTCCCATCGGCGGAGGCAAGGGCGGAAGCGACTTCGATCCCAAGGGCAAATCGGACGGAGAAATCATGCGTTTTTGTCAGGCGTTTATGCGCGAGCTCACCCGTCACATCGGGCCCGATACCGACGTTCCCGCCGGCGATATAGGCGTGGGCGCGCGTGAAATCGGATATATGTTCGGAGCTTATAAAAACGCCGTCAACGCTCACCTCGGCACCTTTACCGGAAGAGGTCTCAGCTACGGCGGAAGCCTTGCGAGAAAAGAAGCTACCGGCTACGGACTCGTTTACTTTACCGAAGAAATGTTAAAATCCGCAAGAAACGACAGTATCAAGGGCAAAACCGTCGTAGTATCCGGAAGCGGAAACGTAGCTATTTACGCCGTACAAAAAGCTCAGGCTCTCGGCGCGAACGTGGTGGCAATGAGCGACAGCAACGGATATATTTACGATAAGGACGGAATAAAACTCGATTTTGTAAGACAAATCAAAGAAGTGGAAAGAAAGCGTATAAAAGAATACCTCAACTACGTCCCGACCGCGGAATATCACGAAGGCTGTTCGGGAATATGGAGTATTAAATGCGACGTAGCTCTCCCCTGCGCTACTCAGAACGAAATCAACGCCGAATCCGCAAAGACTCTGATAGAAAACGGCGTAATTGCGGTCGGAGAAGGCGCGAATATGCCCTCCACGCTCGAAGCGCAGGAGCTCTACCTCAAAAACGGCATACTGTTCGCTCCCGCAAAGGCGGCGAACGCCGGCGGCGTCGCCACCTCCGCTCTGGAAATGGCGCAGGCAAGTCAGCGCATCTTCTGGTCGTTTGAAGAAGTGGACTCAAAACTCCATTCGATTATGGTAAACATATTCCACAACGTTGAAAAAGCGGCGGAGAAATACGGAGTGCCCGGCAACTATATCGCAGGCGCAAATATCGCAGGCTTCGAAAAGGTAGCCGACGCGATGATGGCTTACGGAATTCTGTAAAGAATAATTTTTAATAAAAACGAAAAGCGTTCCGAAAAAAATTCGGAACGCTTTTTTTGTCGATAAAATATGGCTTAGAACGTTAATTAATATAGAATTTAGCATTGTTCAATCCGAAAGAACCGAGTTTCGTCTCGAAATTTTT
>JBJFAO010000147.1:0-11101 GCA_051887955.1 Christensenellales bacterium | reverse complement strand
CCATATCCCTTACGTACCCCAACGCAAATCTGTCTATCACGTTGCCGAACGCGCCCGCAGTAATCATAACCAGCGCCGCTCTCAACCATTTATTTCTTCTCGGATAGGAATAAAAAATAAAAAACACTAAAATAACAGCGCATATAAGCGATACGACCGCAAGCGCGGTAGTTGCGTTCTTGAATATGCCGAAGCTCGCGCCCGTGTTCCTTACTGCGGTAAACCTTATCACGCCGTCGATAATTATTATATCGCCGTTTTCGGCGCAATAACCGTACACGAAATGCTTGATTAATAAATCTGCGGCAAGCAAAACGCCCGTTATGGCAAGCTCTATAAGACACGCCAGCCAACGCTTTTTATCCTTTACCGCTACCGTAAAATCCTTTTTGTAATCCGACAAATCCTTTTTGATCGCTTCCTTGTCGGGCTTGACAATTTTTCCCATAGTATCTCCGTTCTTTTATCCTTTTATTTTTACGCTTTTTATTTTTATACCTTGCGGTATGAGTATGTATTTTTTGTATTCGAGACGGTTCACGGTACCGTTCAACGCATAAGTCGCTCCGCTCAAAAAATCGAGCATTCGCTTCGCCGACGGATTGGGCACTCCCTCGAAATCCACTATGACGCTTTCTCTCTTTTTTACGCAGTCGATAAGTCCTTCGACGTCGTCGAAGCTCTCAGGGCAAATTATTTTCGCTTCCTTCCGACTTGCCATAAGACGCGCGCTCTCCGAATATTATTCTGCCGGGGCGTATCATATTAGCCCCGCTTTCCAATGCCGCGACGTAGTCGTTGCTCATTCCCATCGACAAGTACCGGAAATCTTTGCTCCTCATTCTGTCGAAGGTTTTGTACACTTCGTCGAAAACCTCTCTCAACGCTTGACCGTCCTTCTTTTCCGCAACCGCCATAAGTCCGCGGACCTTGATATGCGGAAAAACGGAAAGCCTCTCGTAAAAGCTCTCCGCGTCCTCTAAAAATATGCCGCCCTTGTTTTCCTCTCTGCCCGTGTTTATTTCTATAAGAACGTCGCTTATCACGTTTTTTTTCACGCTCTCTTTTTCTATCGCTTCGGCAAGGCTCATTCTGTCAAGGCTATGGATAAGACGTACTTTCCCTACGATATACTTTACCTTGTTGGTCTGCAATCTTCCGATAAAATCCCAAACCAAACCGTCGTCGTATTTTTCTACCAATTCCTGCGCCCTGTTTTCTCCCGCCGCGGAAATAAATCCTGTAGACGCGGCTTCTTTTATCTCCGTCAGGGAGCGCGTTTTCGTCGCCGCGACTATCTCGCACGCAGGGTTTATCCCGTCGACTTCAGCACGCAGTTTACAAATGTTTTCCGTTATCTGACTCATTTCTTTCTTATCTTCGGTACAAGCCGTTTTATTCCAATTCTATTCTGTTTACGCTGACCTCGTATGCCACTCTCGTTTCCGTGGTTCCGTCCTCCAGCACTTTTTGATAGTTTCTGGACTGTATTCTGCCGTTTATGGCAACCTTACTTCCCACTTCCACGTCTTTTACGAAACGCGCGTTCCTTCCCCACGCTATGCAGGGCAAATAGTCCGATTTGTTGTAGGCGCGGTTAACCGCCAGAAGCAAATCGCATATTTCCCTTTTGAAAGGAGTGGTTCTGTATACGGGCGGTTTGCAAATGTATCCTACTATGTCGATTACGTTAGGATTTCTGTCGGGATCGTTTTCCAATACGTCGCGCACGAAAAGCGTCAATAAAAGCTTGCTCTTCCCGTCGGTGAGCTTGTTATAGCTGCGGAGCTGTCCGCTCAGCGTAACCGTTTCGCCCACGGCTATCGCGCCGTCCGTCAGAAGTCTTTCGGACACGGTAAACGGAATAACGTCCACCTGATCGGACAATCTCGGCACCTTTATCGCCGATTCGTAAAAGCCTTCGCCGTACATCTGATGAGAATACTTAGGTTCTTCCACGACCTCACCGCACAGGGTGGTTACGTTGTTGAACATCTGCTCATAATTCATAATAGGTACTCCTTAAACAGCAGGACGCTGAATCCCGTTGTTGTCTATAAAATAATCGTCGTTAATTACCAGTTCATCCATTCTTACAAAACTCAAACCTTTGTTCTGTAATCCAAGTAAAATCACGTGTAAAGCGTCGAGTATGTGGTCGCTGTTGTTGTGACAGAGGATAATCGAACCGCCTTTCGCTTTGTTAAGAACTCTGTCCGATATCTCTTTGCCGCTTATTCCCTTCCAATCCAACGTATCCACCGTCCATTGGATACATTTGACTCCCGTCTCGTCGAGGTAATCTATTAGCCCGTCGTTATATTCTCCGAACGGCGCGCGGAAAAATTTTACCTCTTTTCCCGTAAGAGCAGTTATCTTTTCCGCAGTTACGTTAATTTCGAGTCGCATTTCGTCCGAACCGAGCTTGTTGAAATGCGGATGGTTGGTACTGTGATTGCCGATAAGGTGTCCTCGTCTGTCTATCTCCCTGACAAGATCCGGATATTCGTCCACCCAGAATCCCACCAGAAAGAAGGTAGCTTTCACGCCGTACTTATCGAGAGTATCGAGTATGCCGAGAGTTTTGTCTCCTCCCCAGGCGGCGTCGAAGCTTATCGCCACCTTGCCCTCCGCGTCCACTCCGTAAATAGGAAGCTTCTTTTTTGCGGAGAACGCCGTCTTCGTACCCTCAACGGCGAGTACGGTACCGCATACCAATACGGCTATCAGAACAACCGCTACGATAACGGCAGTCTTTTTTACCACAAGTATCATCGCTTACCTCTCTATCATAATCAAATTCAAAGCGCACATATTGGCATAAAAAGTCGAAATTCTACCTTTAATGTCGCCTCTTATTTGTATAGATATGAGAGAATGACGATTGTTATTACATAAAAATATGCGTTTTGCGCATTTTTTACGCAAAACGCCCTTGTTGCCCGTCCTCTATTTCAGGGCTATGTCTTTTCTGTAATGCATACCGTCGAAGCTTACCGCGCCTATATTCTTATAGACCGCGCGCGCGCACGCCTCTTTGGAGTCGCCGACGGCGCATACGCCCATTACTCTTCCTCCCGACGTGCGAAGCTCGTTGTCGATAAGCTTTGTTCCTGCGTGGAATATGGTCACGCCGTCGTCTATTTCGCCGATTTCTATCTTTATGTACTTATTGTATTCCAACGGATACCCGCCCGAGCACAACACCACGCACACCGCTTCCTTATCTTCGACGCTTATCTCCACCTCAGACAGCCTTTCATCGATTATCGCATTGAAAATATCCAACAACGGAGTTTTTAACAAGGGTATGAGAACCTGACTTTCCACGTCGCAGAATCTCACCGTCACGTCGACGACTTTCGGTCCTTCCGCAGTAAGTATAAGGCTATAGGCAAGCACTCCCTTAAAAGGCGTTCCTTCCGACGAAAGCGCGTTTACCATGGGAAGATAGATTTCGTTATACGCTCTGTCCGCCGTCTCGTTATCGTAGTCTTTTGCCGGAACGTACGCTCCCATCCCTGCCGTACTCAATCCGAGGTCGTTGTCGTACACTCTCTTATACGCCTTGACCGCAGGCAAAGGAATCACCGTCTTGCCGTCGGTAAAGGTAGTGACGACTACGTTCTCGCCTTCGAGATATTCCTCGATGTCCACGATATTTCCCGCCTCTCCGAACAGCTCCGCTATCATATTGTCGTAAAGACAGTTTTCCGCTTCGCGTTGATTGTGGCAGAAGAAAATACCCTTACCCGCAGTCCTTCCGTTAGTCTTAATAACGAGAGGGAATTTTTGCTTCGAGCAGTATCTTTTCGCCTTTTCATAGTCGTTGAATACCTTGTAATACGGAGAAGGTATTCCGTACTTCTGGCAAATATTGCGTAAAAAAGATTTGTCGCTTTCCAACTTCGACGCTCCGGCACACGGTCCGAACGCTTTATGTCCGCGCGAATTGAGCAAATCGACCAACCCTCCCGCAAGAGATTCGTCGGGGCTGACTATCGTGAGTCCTATCGTGGGATTATCGTCCAAAAACTCCACGATACTGTCAAAATCGGTGACGGGCATTTTAATGCAGGTAGCTATCCCCGCGAGCCCTCCGTTGCCGGGAATACAATAGATGTTGTTGACGCGCTCGTCCTTTTTCAAAGCGAGAGCCATAGCGTGCTCTCTCCCGCGCGAACCTATTATCAATACGTCCATTTTCGTTTCTCCTTTGTCGATTAGTTTTCCGGACACCCCTCGTCTAAGGTAACTTGTCCCTCGTCACAATTCCCCTCTTGTTCCGATTTATGTCTGCGAGCGTTCAGCTCCGCTATTATTTCCTTATGTACGTCGTCGTCGAGACAATATTTCCAGGTCGGTATCACCGCAAGTAAGCAACTGATTGCCGGAGGTATGGAAATAAGGAAAAACATTATCATCATCAGCTTTTGATATTGCGGAGCAAGCCTCGGCAAACCTCCCGCCGAAATAAAGGCGTTGACCTCCGCCACCCTCTCGTCGGAAAATCCCACTATCGCATACGCCACTCCGGATATTATCGTAGCTATACCCGACGACAGCTTTGCTATAAACGTCTGTCCCGAGAAGAAAACTCCGTCCGGTCTCGTTCCGTTGGTGTATTCTTCATAATCCACGCAGTCGGCTATCATAAGCGACTGCAACACGTTGGCAAATCCTATCGAAGCGCCCGCAAAGAGGAACAACACGAAGGCTATCGCCACGAATACCCAATCGGTAAGCCCCGTCGGATTGCTTATATACAATACGAAAATAGCCAAAAACGGAATTGCTCCGAGAAGATTGCTGAAATTATAGAGTTTCTTTTTCGATATTTTTTTCAAAAGCGCCGAGGTTATTCCGCTGGCAATAAACATTCCTGCGAACATTCCTCCGCCGAGCAACGCTATGTATATGAAGGCGAGAACGGGATTTTTACTGGCGAAATAGTACGTTACCAAAGGCATTGCGCAGATTGCAAGCAGATTTCGTGCGCTCCCCAATATGCCGGAAATAAGTATCTGACGGAAAGGTTTGTTTTTCAATATTATAGTAAAGTTTTCTTTCAGCGTATACTTTTTCTCCGACGGCTGTATCCTCTCCTTTATAAACAATCCGGTAAACTGGAACAGACCGCAACCGATAAAAGAGAATATCGCCGCGGCTATAAGAAAGCCGTAACGCTCCCCTTCCTGCGCCCCTATCGACGGAGCGAGCATCTCCCCTATGGCAAGAGAAACGGGCTGCATACACAACAAAGTCACCGCTGCTCCCACGCCGCCGAATATACGGGCAAGTCCGAGAAGCTTGTTGCGGTCGCCCTCGATTTCGGTCATAAGCGCCGGCGCTCCCCACAACGGGATATCTCCCACCGTGTACGTCATACCCCAGAGTATATAGCTAAACGCCGCCCATGCTATAATAAGCGCGTCCTTTGCCTTGCTCCCCTGTCCGTAAAAACCGAAATTGACAAAACACAGTATGGTAATTACGAATATAGCCGCCGGTACGAATATAAGATAAGGTCTGCATTTTCCCCATTTCGTCCTCGTCCTGTCCACAAGAGTACCCATAATAGGATCGTTGAAAGCGTCCCACACCCTGGCGGCAGTCATAATCGCCGTGACGGCAATCGCAGGAATGAGAATGGTAAATTGCAGATAATAAGCGAGAGCGGCTCCTATTATGTTATAAATAAGATTTTGCCCCGCCATACCCGTAAGGTATGCGACCGACTCTTTTTTCGTATACGTCTTTAATTTAACTTCCGCCATATCCCCTCCCTATTTTATGATAGAGCCGTATTCGCTCCACGTATTGAGATAAGTGTCCTTGCAGTCGGTAGGCACCTTGACGGAAAGAACGGAGTTTATTGCGTACGCGTTGTTCTTTTCGACGTAACATTTGAATACGTATTCTCCGAGCGCGGGCGGAGTAACCGATTTTACTACCAGCTCGCGGAGATTGAGACAATTTACGAAAGCGTAGTCTTTTATCGCCGTAACGGTGGAAGGCAAATCTATTCTGCTTGCCGTCGAGTACGCGAAAACGAACGGATCTATTTCCTTCACGTTTTCCCCTACCGTTATCGTCTCGATTTTTTTCGAGTAGAACGCCATTTCGCTTATCTTGGTGACGGGATAAACGGTTCCGCCTATTTCTATCTCCGATTTCACTACGACGTTTACAAGAGGCTTGTATTGAGCGTTTTCTTCGCCGGTATAGTCGGTGACGGCAACGTAAGTATCGGTTTTTCCGTTTTCGGTGGACTTAAAAAGGGTATATACCACTCCGTTTTCGTCCGTAACGCTTTCTCTTACGACCGTCGCTCCGTTACCTGCGCAACCGACGCAAAGAGTCGCCGTCGCAATAAGCAGACATACTACAAGGAAAACAATCTTCTTTTTCATAATACACTCCGTGTTTGATTTTGCCGCGCGCATACAGTTTAGCGACGCGTTATAAATTCTTTACCGTTATATTTACGCACGAATACCAGGAAGAATGAATAGCGTCCTTATCCGTAACGTACACCGTGAGGGAGCTGCACCCCGCAAAGGCGTCGGACGCGACTTCGCAGGCACTGTCCGCCGCCGCGAAAACGACCTTCGATATGCTGCAATTTTTGAATGCCTCGGAACCTATTCCGCCCTCCAACGTCCCGTCGATCGTTATCTCCTCTATTGCTCCCACTATCCCTTCCATCGCGTTGGGCGCAATCGATTTTACGGTATCGCGTATCGCTATCTTCACTACGCTGCGCAATTCGACCGAATAGTATATCGCGCCGTATTCGTTGGTATAAGAATAAGCCTGTTGTCCGTTTACGTCGCTGATAACGTAATCTCCGCCGACGTCTTTGTCAAACGTGTTTCCGTCCGCACTGCGCACTCCTATTAAAATGCCGTTAAGAGCCACTATGCCGACTTTGCCTATAAACCATCCCGTGTTTTTGAAGGCGTTTTTACCTATACTGTTTATCGACGTTCCGCAAACGACGTTCTTTACGTCGGTACAATTCGAGAAAGCTTCCGCCTCTATCGTCACGAGACCGTCGGGCAGATTGAGTACGCCGGTAAGTCCCGAACCCGAAAAGGCGTTTCTGCCTATACTTACTACCGAAGCGGCGAAAACTACTTCTTTAAGTGCTGACGCGAGATAGAAGGCGTCGTCGCCTATTCGCGCCGTTTCCGACCGCACCGCGTACGAGGCGCGCTCGTTCCTGTTGGCATATACGATAAGCACGTTTTTGACGGCGTTTCTTCTTTCCCCTCCCACCGCGTAAACAAAATCTTTATTCTGATAGAGGGCGATTTCTTCGTCGGAATAGACGTAATCGCTGCCGTTGTTCGATATGGATACCAGATTGCATCTGACAAACGCGTCTTCTTCCGCAAAACGTATATTGTTGGGAAGGGAGATACTTCTTATTACCTGTCCGTGTCTCGAAAAAGCCCCTTTGAGAATACCGATTACCGGCAGCGGCTGACTGTTGCTTCCGCCGTGAGTCGCGGGTATCTGCACGTCTATATTTTCGCCGAGATACTCCGGCATACCGCCCTGGTCGTTGAGGTTTACGCTGTATTCGTTGCCGTCGGTAAAATCGTTATATCCGCAACCGTATATGTCGGAAGCCTCGTAGTCGGCTCTGTTCATAAAGTCCGCTACCGCAAGTCCGATTACGTTACCGCCCTCGTCTCTTACCTCGCGGAAAACAAGCCCCTCCGTGCCCTTTTCTTCGTCCGCCCATTTTGCGTACAGCGTGAGATTTTCTCCGGCGAACCACTCGAACTCGATATTCTTGGAATATATGGTCGAATAAGTGCTGTCCGAAAACCATCCCGCAAACGTGAATTTATAGTCGTCGGGAT
The DNA here is from genome assembly GCA_051887955.1 of Christensenellales bacterium. Lineage (GTDB taxonomy): Bacteria > Bacillota > Clostridia > Christensenellales > DTU072 > CAG-1782. The sequence continues at coordinate 3,227 of JBJFAO010000147.1, read as the reverse complement.
CCGCTTTTATATCGTGTCCGTAGGCAAGATTCAGATGATACGCGCTGTCGGAATACTTTTTGTACAGTCCGCCGTTGGCGGCTTCGAGATTGTCGGCGTCGGCGTATTCGTCGCGCACCGCTTTTTTTGCAAGGTACGTATCCAATACCTCAAGTTTGTCGTTAAGCGTTTTTATCTCTTTACGCAAAACCTGATATTCTCCCACGCTCATATACGTGGAAAGGAAATATTCCTTAGTCACTCCGTCGTACGAATAGCTGTAGATTCGGGCAAGCAGATTTTCGTATCTGTCCGCCCTCCCCTGCTTTTCGGCGATAACGGCATTAAGGGCGTTTTTCGCGTCCTCTACCGTTCCGCCGACGGCGTATTCGGCGATAATCGAATCGTACAAGTCGGTATATTCGGAATCGAAATATTTTATATACGAATATCTTTCGTAATAGGTTTGCCCCGGCATAATCGTTTCGTCCGCGTTGAGTCTGCCCTTAAAAATCATATCGAGGGTTACGTTCGTTCCTGCGGGAACGTTATAGACTATCGTCTTTTCGGGCACGTCGTAATGCGCGCCGTCATAGCCGGGTATTCCCGTATACGCGTCCTTTTGCGTCTTGTCGTATATCTCGAGGGTATAGGTAGTGTTGCACTTGTAATGAACGTAGTAAAACACGTTGTTCGTCCTGCGCGTTATAAAATCCGTTCCGCTGACTCCCGAATAGTTTCCGTCGGGATCGTAAGGATAATCGTACCAACCGAGAAAATCGTACTGAACCGTTCTTCCTCCGCCGTAGTCGCGCGTAATGGGCTTGGTCGCTTCTTCGGGCAGAACTATTGCGGCGTTTTCTTTGATTTCGTCGTAGGTTTTTACGTATTTATATTCTCCGGTAGCAAAGTCGTATCCGTATCGGATAGTAACGGTATAACGACGCAAATCTATGTCCTCGCAATACAGCGTAAGGTCGCCCGTTATTTCGTAAGAGCCCGGCAGTCCGTCCGCGCCCTCGGTAAAATCTATCTCGGTATCTTTGTTCAGACTCGACGACGTATACCACTTGACGTCGAAATCGTCGTCGGAATTTCCGTTAAAATAAATCTGCTTCCAGCTGTCCGTCACGTCGGAATCGAACGACCAGTCGGGAACGTTGTTTTTGTGATAGCTGTATTCCACTTCTTTCGCGTTCGCGAAAGCCCCGTCGTGTTCGTCGGGAGAATAGAGTCGGAAATCGGAAAGATATTCTTTGTTGAAGGAATCTATTACGCTCCAGCCCTTCTCGCCGAGGCGCTGCAGTTGTATCTTATAAGTCTTTTTGAGATATTTCGGCTTAATGAGAACGTCCCCTTTTATCTCTTTGACGTCGCCGTTAAAAATTCTCGCGATATAACTTCCGTTTTTGTCGTACAGAGAAAAATTCGTAGTGCTTTCGCCGTCGGCGACGAACGAACCCGACGCCTCGTCCCAGATTTCGTTGTTGGCGTTGTACCATATTTCGCCGGCGGAAGAACTTACTACGTAGCACCATACCGCGGTATAACCGTAAATCTCTTCCGGCTTCGTAAGATTGGGTTCCTGATTGTATTCCGAAAGGTTGAAGTCCGAGCCGTACTCCACGCGGAAATTCGTCTTTGCTTCGGCGTTGTAATAGACCTGTTGCAAAGCGACGCTTCCGGATTTCAGATCCTCGTATTTCTGAGCGCTTTCCGGCGCGCCGTTGAATACGGTAACGTAATATTTATCGATGACGTGTTCGGGCTTTATCGTGATTTTTTCATCGGTAACGACAATGCGCAAATCCTCTATCTCTTCGAATTTTTCCGAATCGCCCCTATAGAGAACCCACCTCGACGTATGTCCCTCTTTTTGCGGCATAGTAAAAGCCGACACGTCGAAAATTTCGCCGTAATTTAACGTATACGGATTAAGAACTACCGTTTCTCCGTTAAAATACTCTATGTTGACTACGCACTTTACGCTTTCATAGCCTGCCGAAACCACCGTGTCGGATACTATTTCGTCGAGATTGCTGCCCGACGCCAGAGTCCAACCGGTAAAAATCTTACCGGCTTTTTCGGGAGGCGCGGGGTACTTTTCGAGGTCGCGTATGTCTATGCCGGTGCCGTATACCACGTCGAAATCGTAAAGCAAATCTTCGCCGTCGTAAAACTTGACGTTACAACGCCTGTTGTCCACCCATTTCGCGTAAAAATCGGTATTTTGCGTAAGAACGTAAGGTGCGACCGCCCTGCTGCCCGAAAAGTCGGGCGTAGTGTACCACCCGTCGAATTTATAGTCCTGTCTTACGGGATTGACGAAAGCCTTGATTACGTTCGTAGTCTGATTGGGAACGGACGAACCGCCGTTACTGAAAAAGCTGGCGAGATACGTTTCTTCCTCCGCCCGTTCGATTACCGATATCTGAAGCATCGCAAGCAAGCCTTTACCGTCGCAATCGAATACCACGGTGTGTATTCCCTTGGTATAAAACTTGGCTCTGTTCTCCTCATCCAACATGAATTCGTCCGCATTGACGACCGTTTCCGTTCCGTCCGAATAGACCGTCTTTATTATTATTTCGGACAGGTCGACTTCTTCACCGATGACGTAATCTCCTTCGTGACTGCTTATAGCGGTAACCGACGTCACCTTCTTTCCGACGACGTCGGCGTCTCCGGAGGCGCACGCCGACAGCGCGAAAACCGACAGTATCGCCATAGCCGACAATAGGATGAAAATAATTCTTTTACGCATAACGCTCCCGCAAAATAAAATTATTATATATAATAATATCATATACCGACGGAATCGTCAACGGGCATTTTCCGTAATTTAATCGGGAGATTTTAAGTAGGAACGCGCTTTATATAGCGCAAAACAAAATCAAAAACAAAAAATAAGACCGTCAGACGTTTTTTCTCAACGCAAGATACTGGTCGGGCCAGGCGCTTACGTAATCGTCGTATGCGTACGGAGGGACGTAAAAATAAAAATCAACCCCCTCGTCGCAATCGAAAACGGGCGGCACGTCGGAAGAAAGGGTTACTCCCTTTAGATTTTCACTTGAAAAAAACGCCGTCGAATCTATTTTTTCAAGCGAGCTGTTTTCCTCGAAAACGATATTTTCGACGGAGGAATATCCGAAAGCAAACTGCGACACCGTTTTCACTTCGGCGCAAACGGTAAGTTCTTTGAGATTTTTGCAGCTATAAAAAGCGTTTTTACCTATCGTCTCCAC
>JBJFAO010000146.1:0-2275 GCA_051887955.1 Christensenellales bacterium | reverse complement strand
ACCTGTACGTTGTGGCCGATAAACTACAGCGATTCGATAAATTCCGCATACGGGTTTAATACGGACTATCGCAACAACGATCCGTTGCGTAAAGCCATGGTTACCGATTTTGCCGCCGCCAACGGAGTTTACAGGGCTACGAGCACGGCGCACAAGGGGCAGGGTACGTGGTGGCTACGCTCGGCGGGAGGCACGCAGGGAGCGGAATACGGCGACGCGGCGAGAGGGTACGGATACAAAGATAAAAGAGTGGCGTATGTAAAATACACCGGATACGTTCACGCGTACGGTTCGCTCAACAACAACATAAGAAGCGGAGTCAGACCGGCGGTTACGGTGGCAAATTATTCGAGTCTTATATCGTAACTACGTAGATAAACATTCCGAATTTTATTATTTTTTCAAATAAGGAGTATATAAATGGCAAAATTTAACGGCGGATACAACGGCGGATTCGGCGGCGGCAATATGGCGCAGCTAATGAGGCAGGCGCAAAAGATGCAGCAGGATATTCAGGCGGCGCAGGAAGAGCTCGCCGACACCGAGGTCGTGGCGACTTCGGGCGGAGGAATGATTGAAGTAGTGATGACCTGCGACAGAAAATTAAGCTCGATAAAAATCGATCCCGCAGCGGTAGATCCCGACGACGTGGAAATGCTCGAAGATATGATTGTAGCCGGCATAAACGAAGCGATGAAGCTTGTCGACGAGGAAAACGAGAGAGTTATGGGACCTCTTACCGGCGGAATGGGGGGGCTCTTTTAGTATATGGAAAGCGAAAGTCTGTCCATTCTTATCGCAAAATTCCGTTCCTTACCGGGCGTGGGGATAAAGACGGCTACCAGATATGCGTACAGCGTAATAGAAAAAGACGCTTCCTATGCGAAGGAGTTTGCCGAAGCCCTTATAGAGGCGAAAAACAAAATTCATTTTTGCAAGGAATGCGGCAACTATACCGATTCCGAGATATGCGAGATATGCGCTTCGCGGGATAAATCGACAATCTGCGTCGTGGCCGAGCCCAAAGACATCGCTCCTTTCGAGAAAATGGGCGATTACGACGGTGTTTATCACGTTTTGCACGGCGTCATTGACTTTCAGAAAGGAATAAGCGCGGAAGATATAAGGATAAAAGAGCTTATATCCAGACTTGACGGCGTAAAAGAGGTAATAATCGCGACCAATCCCGATATCGGCGGCGAGCTTACCGCAACGTATATCGCCAATCTTATAAAGCCGTTGGGAATAACCGTCAGCAGGCTTGCTTACGGTATAAGCGTGGGGAGCGAAATCGAATATGCCGACGAGCTCACCTTACAGCGCGCGCTTAAGGACAGAAAAAAACTCTAAATATTCAGGAATATAATAACCGCGTTCAGCACGGCGAGATAAACGTACCAACAGGTTGCCGCAACGCTCACAAGCCAAACGCATTTCGTGTGTTTTGCCAGAATTACGTCGATATATATCAAATCTGCGAGGGCGACCGTTATTATCGCGCTTGCGCCGATAACGGAGTGTAAACGGAAAAATACCAAGCACCAGAGTGGGTTCGCGACGTAAAGCACTGCGACGCTCCAGACGGAGCGGCGCAATTTTTTTTCTATAAAAAATTCTGCGGTTACAACGGCGACGAGCAGATAGGCGGCAAGCCAGCATAGAGAATGAACGTCGGGATTTACGTTCGGACGAACGAGCGCGGCAAACCACTCCGAATTCGGAGTCATGAACAGAGCGTTTATCGCGCCGATAACGAGTACGGCCAATAGACTGACGGAAAACGATACGAAACGTTTGTAGGTAAGCACTCTAAAATATATTTTTGAAACGGTCAAACTATGAAGAATTATTGCTTATGATAAAAAATTATGACAAAAAAATACGTATATGCGGAGAGGAATATACCGTTTTCGTCGCGCGCAAGAAGGTAAAAAGACTGAATATGAGAGTGCGCGGAGAAGAAATATTCGTCAGCGCGCCTACCGGTTTATCCGACGCAAGAATAGACGCGTTTATTTCCGACAACGCGGAGTGGCTGAAAAAGCATTTGACGGGATATAGAAATAAACCTTTCGTAGCCGCGGCAAAACAGGATAAAATCTTTTATCTCGGAAAAGAATTTTCCGTATTCGTAAGGGAAGGACGGTCGAAGGTGGAGAAAAATAACGACGCGTTCGTAATATACGCAAAAAACGGCGACAGGGAGAAAGCGAAAAAAGTTTTTCTGAAATACTGGGCGGAGCTTGCGAAAGAATTGTTCGAGGAAGAAACGAAA
>JBJFAO010000145.1:0-2277 GCA_051887955.1 Christensenellales bacterium | reverse complement strand
CTTACTACGCAAAAAAAAGAAAATTCGCTTTCCGCTCCTGCGTTCTGTATGCTTTTGCGAAAACACCTTACCGGAGGAAACGTCACTAACGTTTCTATATTCAATTACGACAGAATCATAACATTTTCATTCGACGCAAGGAACGAGCTTAAAGACGTCAAAAAATACTTTCTCATCGCCGAATTAATGGGAAGATACTCCAACATAATTCTTACGGACGAAAATTTTGTAATTATAGACGCGATACGCAGGATACATTTCGATCAAAGCACAACGCGTTATATACTCCCCAATTTAAGTTACGTCCTGCAACCTAAAAACAGAACCTCGCTTGACGACGATGCGGAGCTGGATAAAATTTTCTCTCAACCTATATCCTCATACGATATTTTACCTACCCTTATCAGCGGTATCGGCAAGGAAACGGCAAAAGAAATTTTCTATTCCGACAATCCGAGAGAAAAACTGCGCGTTCTGACAGACGTATATCATAGCGAACTCTATTCCCCCGTAACGGTGTACCGAAACGGGAAAATAAAAGACTATTACGTATATCGATACGCCGATATAAGCGGAGAATGCAAAAAGGCTGCTTCCCTTAACGACGCTCTCAACGAGTATTATTTGCTTTACGACGGTGAAGAACGCAAAAAAGCGAGTTCTAAAACAGTATCAACGGTATTGAAGCGTCTTCAAGCCAAAAACGAGCGACGCATCAACGACAATTTGTCCAAAATAGCAGAAAAAGATACCGCAGAAAAAAACCGTATAAAAGGAACGCTCCTTATAAATTACCTCTGGATGGTAAAACCGGGCACTACTTCGATAACGGTAGACGATTTTGACGGAGAAAAGGTAAAAATAGACCTTATCGAAGGTGAAAATCCGTCGATAACCGCAAAAAATCTACTAAAAAAATACAATAAACAAAAGAGAGCCGTGGAAATAGCAGAAAGTCAGCTTAACGAGCTTTACGCTCAGCGCGAATATCTGAAGTCAATTGAGGTTTCTATAGAAAGCTGTTCTACAAAAAGCGAATACGAAGAAATATTAAAAGAGCTGAACGCTCTCAACGGACATAAAACGGATAGACAGGACAAACGACAAAAGCCCTCCGCTCCCTCCAAAATCCGTCTTAACGGTTGCGAAATTATTTTCGGTAAAAACAACGTACAGAACAACGAAGTAACGTTCAGAATCGCCTCTCGCACCGATTTATGGCTTCACGCAAAAAATCATCACGGCAGCCACGTAATTATCAAGGGCGAATACGACGACGACGTATTGCTAAGAGCGGCGCAAATAGCCGCGTTTTACAGCGACGCAAAAAACGACTCAAAAGTGGAAATAGACTATACTCAGGTAAAATTCGTCAAAAAAATTCCGTCGGCTCTCCCCGGACAGGTGACTTATATCAATTATAAAACGGTAATCGTCGCTCCCCTCGGGCAATAAATCGCCTCAACATCAATATCGGGTATTACCCTCAAAATATATAAAAGGCTCCCCTCGGGGAGCCTTTTCGTTTTATCTTTTGTTTGAATTATGCTTATATGGAACACTATTCGCTTTTTTCTTCGCAGTTGCATTTTTCGCAGTCGCAGGTTTCTTCAACTACGGGACTATCGACGCTTACTGCGGAATTCTCTTCGGGAACAGCTTCGGTAAGTATGGATTCATCCTTTTCGTTTTTGCCAGTCTTCTTTTCGATAACGTTAATTATAGCGTTGGTCAATATACCGAGGAGAAGCGCGGTCGCGATGGGGGTAATCGTGATCACTCTGTCTACCGCTCCGTCATTTGCGATGTGGTAAGGAATCTGTATCGCAAGTCCGCCGATACCGGCTATGAGGATAGCGGATACGACGAAGAGATTTTTATTTTCTCCGAGGTCGATATCCTTGAACATTTTCAAACCGCTTACCGCGATAAATCCGTACAAGGTAAGGCAAACGCCGCCCATTACGCAGTTAGGAATGGTCTGGAGAAGAGCCATTAAGGGACTTATAAAGGAAATCACTATACACATAATAGCAGCGGTGAATATCGTGCGTATCGAAGCGTTACCGGTTATCGCTACGCAGCCGACCGATTCGCCGTAAGTAGTGTTGGGGCAGATACCGAAAATCGTTCCCGCTATGCTTCCTACGCCGTCTCCGAGAAGAGTGCGGGTAAGTCCGGGTTCTCCTTCGACAAGGTCGCGACCTATGATGGTGGAGAGGTTCTTGTGGTCGGCTATATGTTCGGCGAACACAACCAACGCTACGGGGATAAAGG
>JBJFAO010000144.1:0-11192 GCA_051887955.1 Christensenellales bacterium | reverse complement strand
ATTAGAAGCTGCACAGGTTAGATTTTCAATGCGCAATACCTCTTTTCCTATTTCAAGCGTACTTATCGGGTTGTTGGCAAAAGCGTATTCTCCTATAGCCGTACAAACGGAATTCTGCTCGAAACGAACGCCGATTATATGCATACGTTCCTTTTCCGCTCCGCCGAACATATAGGACGGCACAACCGAAACGTTGCTCTTTACGGTAACGGTAATTCCGCTTTCCGTTCCGCTGTCGGCAAAGACCGTCGTATACGCCGAATATCCGTCGCTGGCGGTAGCTCCGTATATTACCGAGCTTAACTTCGGACAATCGCTAAACGCCCCTTCTCCTATCGTCGTAACCGTCGACGGGACGACGACCTCGGTAATATTTGCGCCGCCGAAGGCGTTGCTGCCGATGGTCGTAGCTCCTTCCGGCAAAGATATTCCGGTAAGCGCGGAGCAATAGAACGCTTCCGCTCCCACCGAAACAAGAGAGCTGTTTTCTGCAAACTCAACGGTATTTATATTAGAATTGCGGAAAGCTCCGTTTTGGATATTCTCCACCCCCTCTCCTATATAAAGGGTTACCGTATTCTCCGTACTTCCCGCCGAAACGAACGCGTCGCTTGCCGAAGCGGAAACCGCGCCGTAATTGATAGTCGTCAAAGACGTGGTCTCTCCGAAGGCTTGCGCTCCGATAGAAGCTACCGTTTCGGGTATCGTCAACGTCTCTATAGAAACGCGGTAGAACGCATACTCTCCTATCGAAATCAAGGTAGACGGAAAACTGACGTTTTTCAAAGCGGTTACGCCGTAAAAAGCTCTTGCCCCGACCTCCGATACGCCCTCCGACAAAACGAGAGAAGCAATATTTGCAGAAGCCTCGAACGCCGACGCAGGCACCGCAGTCGCCGCTCCGCCGAACGTGACCGTCGCGCCCGACGATTTGTACGCGAAATAACCGAACGCATTGCCGCCCAACGTAGCGGAAGCGTAATAATTAAGCTCCGCGCAGCTCTGCATACCGTAAAACGCTCCGTCTCCTATCGTCGAAACGGTCTCGGGTATAGTCAAAGACGACACGGACGAGCAGTTATAAAACGCCTGATTTCCGACTGCGGTCACTCCGTCGAGCTCGACGGAAGTAATCTTGTTGAGCCCGTAGAAGGCGTTTTCGGGAACGGCGCACCCCGTTATTTTTATTTTTTTCAACGAATCGGGTACTTCCGAGCCTTGGTTTTGATAATCGGTAGCCCCGAACAGGTATCCGAAATATCCTCCGTAAACGGAGCAGACGGCTATCTCTTCCGCCCTCACGCCGGAAAACGCCATTCTGCCCACCGTAGTTATGCTCGACGGTACGGTTATTTTCGTGGAAACGATATCGGAAAAACCGCCCTCCTTAATTCCTACGACGGCTTTCCCGTCGTATTCCGACGGAATGGTAAGAACGTCGGGATAATTGTTTTTGTATTCGCTCACCGCGCTTACAATATAATTCCCCGACTCGTTAAGCTCGTAATTGAATCGGCTGTAAAAAACGCCCAAAACGACGACGTCGCTATCCGGCATAACGAATTCCGTCCCGACGTTTTCTCCGTCGATAGTCCAGCCGCCGAAGACGAATTCTTCCCTATCGTCGGCAGGAGAAGCCGTTACCGTCACCGTATCGCCGTATTTTATGTCGGTTTGTTCGTAATATAGCGCGCTTGCTCCGACAACGCCGTTTACCGAATCGGCGGTGTAATACGTCGTTTTATAATAGGTGTATTCGTACACCGCGGTAACGGTCGTATCCTCGCGCAAAGTCAGATTGTATATTTCATCGGTATATTCCGTTCCTCCGCATATCCATTTTACGAAATGCTGACCTGTGACCTCTCCCGGCGCAAGGGCTATTTCCGTCCCGTAATCGTATTCTCCGCTTCCCTCCGCTCCGTCAATCGCGTCGCCCGAAGCGGTAATATATTTCACTTCGAGATTGTGACGGTCGATAACGTATCTTCCGTACAGATGAACGTCGCGGCTCGGCATTCCGATGGAATCCGACTCCTTCTGAGTATACCCGTCGTCGCGGTACCAACCGAAAAATTGATAATGCTCGGGAGCGGAAGGAAGGGCGTTGAGAGTAATTCCTTCCCCGAATACCGCCGTCTGCGGATTGAGTCTTTCGTCTCCGAAGTCGAACAAATCCTCTTTATAATAGGTAACGACTCCCTCGCTTGTGACTATCGTCCCCTCCGCGTGATAAAAAACGTTGTAAACTATATTGCTATAAATCACCGCGAACACGACGTCCTCGGTAATTTCGGCTTCGATCCTTTCCGTAGCCGCGTATCTTTCGCCGTTTTTGTTCCAATAGTCGAACGCCTTCCCTTCGGGAACGTAATCCGCCGTCGGCGCGGTAATGCTTATTACCGATCCGTATACGTATTTTTCTTCCGCTTTTATATATTCTCCGCTCTTAACGGTCACCGCGCTTCCCTCGGGAACGGTAACGCCTACCCTCATCCTCTTATAGACGGCTCGATAGGTACGATCCCCTTCTACGGAAACGGTAATCTCTTTGTCGGGCGATACCAGACTGCCCCCTGCGTTAACCCAACGGACGAACGTTTCTCCCGTGCGTTCGGAAGCGACGAGCTTTACGGTCGTCCCGTACGGCGCCACCTTTTCGTCCATCGCTCCGCTATCGAGAGTCTCCTCGTTATAATATTCGGATCTTATCGCATAGCTTACTACGGTATATTCTCCGTAAATATCTACGTCGCCGGGAGAGAGGGTTTCCGGCACCGCCGTTCCGTCGGCAAGCTTCCATCCCGAAAAATCGTAATGCGTCCTCTCTTCCGCCGGCACTTCTCCGAGCACCGTTGCGGACAGCTTTTTATCCACGTTGAAGGTAGTCTCGCCGTATTTTGCATATTCTCCCCCGTCGGTACGAGTAAAGAACCTTGCCTTAAAGTCGGTTTTGACGAAATCCGCTCTCAAGTTGACGTTCTTTGCCAAATTGAATTCGTAACGCTCTTCCGCGTCCCGAATTTCCGCCTTATCGTCGACGTCGAACCAGTCCAGGAAAGAATACCAATCGGCGTTCGCTTCGCTATATACCGCCCTTACCGTAACTACGGTGTTATAATCGAACGTTCCCGTAGTTTCGAATCCGTCGAAGAGATATCCGTTGGTTACGGTAACGGTATATTTCTGCCATGAAAAGCTGCCGACAACCGTCATCTGTCCCTCAACGTCGGGCACGGTCTGCGGCAAAGCTCCTCCGCAATAGCTCCAGCCTCCGAATACTTTATGCGTTTCCCTCGGTTCTTCCGGGACGGGGAACGAAGCGCCGTAACGACAGTCGTTAAAGCTCCTGTATTCCCTTTCGCTACCGTCGGTATCGGTAAGCATATACACAACGGAATATTTCTTGTCTCCCGTTTGTCCCTCTATAACGACGTCGCCCCACACGTTGAAAACGAAGACCTCCTCTTCGGAAACAATCTGCCCGTCGCTGAACCAGCCTACGAAATACTTGCCCGTAGGTATATCCGCCGCCACCGTCAAAGCCTGTCCCCATTCCGCGACTATGCGTTTGTCTTCAGTCCCGTAAAAACTGCCGTTTTTAACCTCTATTTCGTGCGTATGAACGGTAAACACACCTTCGATAACGACGTTTCCGTCGGGCATAACGAGGCTTCCCTCCACCGAGACGCCCTCTTTCGTCCACCCGCCGAAGGTGTAATGTCCCTCTCTTAATTCGCTCAATTCCGGCGAAGGCAAAATATCCGTCTTCTGACCGTAATGAAGTCCGCTCACCGTAGCGTACGTTTCTCCTTCCTGCGCCCAATCGCCGCCGTAAACCTTATATTCTACGCTGTAATCTATCCATTCGTAAACGCCGTTGCAGACGGTGTTCTTTGTCAGGCGGAAGCTATATACGCCGTTTTCATCCCCCGTAAATACGTCGTCGTCTATCCTCCACTCTACGAATTTCTTTCCCCTGTAATTTTTGGGAGTAAGGGTTACCTCGCTGTTGTAGTCGTACTCTCCCGATCCTTCGCCGTCGACGACCGTAAGGACGTGCTTCTCCCAAAACATATTTCCGTACAACGTCTTGTCTTCCGCCGGCATCCTGCGTATGCTTTCCGACCAACCGCCGAAATACTTGTGCGTTTCCGCTTCGGGAATCCACAACTCCACCTCGTCGTTGTAATGATACGTCTCCTTTTTCTCTTCGACGTCGTCGAGAATATACGTAATATAATAATCGATATATTCGAATACTGCCTTTATTTCTCTGTTCCTGTCCACATCGAAGGAAAACGCAAACTCATAAGATAAGATTTCATTCGTATCCATATCGAACCAATATAAAAATTCCTTCCCTACGGGCACCGACGCAAGCGATATTTCCGCCGTCTCCCCCGCTTCGTAATCGTTTATTCCGACCTCGGAATCGATCCACAATATGACGGAATAGCTCAGCACGTATTTCGCTACGTATTCCGCGTCGCCTTTCACCGTAAACGTCAATTCGTCGTCGTCGGTAATTTTCGTTTCCTTCGTTTCGCCGTCGACTATCGTTATTTCGTACCAGCCTACCAGCTTTCTTCCCGTTTCGGACAAATCTTCCGCTTTTATTCTTATCTCTTCGTCCTGATAATAGACGAAGTCCTCTCGCTCCCGTTCTCCGTTCGATACGGACACCGTAAATTTCGGTTTTTCTTCGTAGCGAGCGGTCAATATTACGTCGTTGTCGAAAAAGAAAGCCTCGAGGGACTCTCCGTCCTCTCCCGTTATCGTCATATTACTCCACGTCCAACCTACGAATCGATAGTTCTTTCTCGTAGGTACCGGCAAAACGTAGGTCATACCTTTGCCGACGGTTATTTCCGCCGTTTCAACCGTCCCTTCCCCTGCGTCCAGACGCACGGTATAGGCGTCCACGTATTCGGCGCGAACGGAAGCGTCCTCTCTTACGACAAATTCGTACTCCTTTCTTTCCGTTTTCTTTTCGCCCTGATAATACCATCCTACAAACAGCTTGTTTTTTACGTCGGGAGCGGTCACCGTCACCGTTTTCCCTTCTTCGTACTCATAGCTTTTTACCGTAAGATAATCGTCCACCGTAACGGCGTAGCGTACGGTTTGCTCGATTTCGTGAGGGCCGTCGTCGATGGGAGTGTCTTTGCCGTCTACGGTAGAACCTGCATTGTATTCGCACGCCGCAAACAGCATTACGCAAAAACATAGGGTTAAGACCGCCGCAATAAAAATAAAACTCCTCTTCATCAACGCCTCCGTGCGCGCGTAGCGTCGCGTGCACATAATTATTTATTATAAGTATATTACATAATATCTCCTAAGTCAAGGTGCAATTCTCCGAACAGACCTTAACGTTTAACGCAAAAATCCGTCAAAAAATCCCCCTTTCCGTCGGGGGATTTTTTAATTGAATCGACGATTTTTGCCGTTTATCGGTTTTTTACGATTTCTTCCAGCTCTTTTGCTACCTCTTCCACGAAAATAAGACAAGGACGGGCGCGATAGTATTCCTCGTTTCTGGCAAGGGGCGCGTCGGAAAAATACGCTTTCGCTTTCGTAAGGAGCTCTTTGCACGTAACGGTGGAAAACCTTTCGCCGAACTTATCCATAAAGGCTTTGCCGAGGTCGTACACGGCTTTTTTCTCGTCGGGCGAAGTTTTTTCGGCGACCGCTCCGAGGACCATAAGACCGCCGGTAACGGCTCCGCAAACGTTTCTGGTGGCGCATATCCCCGCCCCGAAGCAGGAAGCGACGGCTATCGCCTTTTCCTCGCTTAGTCCCATTTCCTCCGCAAAACCGCCCGCTACCGCTTGCGCGCAGTTATATCCCTGCAAAAACAATTCTCTGCATCTCTGTACGCTCATATCGACTCCTTGTCAAATAATTTCTTTCCGATACAGTTTACTATTTTCTTGACCGTTTTGCAATAAAAAATTATTTTCTTTTTTTAAGACTAAATAAAGCCGACTGAATTACGATAAATTTGTTCATAAATGGTATTCTCTTTCCTCAAAAAATCCGCTTCGTACGACTATTCGTTGCCGAAGCGGATTTTTCTTTACTTTACTAAGATAATTTGATATCATATCGTTAATGATTGTCGACAAACGGAGGTCGTTATGATTTTCTACTTTTCCGGCACGGGAAACACCCTCGATATCGCCCGTCGCATAGCCGACGCAACGGGAGACGTCGCGCTGCCGTTAACCGACGCGAAAAAAGACAAAATTATCGGTATAGCGTATCCGGTATACTACGGCGGATTGCCCTTGCCCGTAAAACGTTTTCTGGAAGAATTCGATTTTTCCGACGTCGAATACGTCTATTCCGTCGCAACGTACGGAGGGGATATCGGCGGCGCCGACGCACAGCTTAAGAATATCCTCAAAAAACGCGGAATATTTCTGAACGCCGGCTTCGGATTTCTTCTCCCCGACAATTTTTTACCCCTTTTCAACCCGCCGGAGGGAGAGGAACGTAAAAAAATTCTCTCCGAGGCATACGCAAAAATCGACGACGTCGCTCGGATAATATCCGCTCGCGAAAACACGCCGATTTTATCCAAAACAAGCGGCAAAATTTATAAATTTTTTGCATACGGTTTTTATACAAACGGCAGAAAAACTAAAAAATTTTTTACGACGGAAAACTGCGTAAAATGCGGTCTTTGCGAAAAAAACTGCCCCGACGGAATAATTAAACTGTCCGACGGAACGGTGGAATGGACCAAGGACAGGTGTTCGCTCTGCCTCGGCTGTATAAACCGTTGCCCTAAAAAAGCCGTCCAATACGGAAAAGCCACGTTAAAGCGTTCTCGCTATATAAATCCAACTCTCGAATAACAGATATGTATACGGTAATTCTCAAAAAAGGCGAAGAAAAACGCCTGCTTAATTTTCATCCGTGGGTATTCGCCAACGAAGTGGCGAAAATCGAAGGAAAGGACGCTCAGGGAAGCATTGCGAAAGTCCTCTCGAACGACGGTAAATTCATAGGCTACGGTTATATCAACCACGCTTCGAAAATACTGGTAAGAATACTTTCGTACGACGACTCCGAAATAAACGAAGATTTCTTCGAGAAACGATTGCGTAACGCCAAAAAACTGCGGGAAGAGCTCGGCTATTCCGACAATTACAGAGCCGTTTTCGGCGAAAGCGACCTGTTGCCCGGCCTCATCGTAGACAAATACGGAGATCACCTCTCGGTACAGTTTTTGACGTTGGGCGCGGAAGTGAGAAAAGAGCTTTTCGTAAAGCTGTTGGTAAAAATTTTTAAGCCTGCCTGCATTTACGAGCGCAGCGACGTCGCAGTCCGCGCCAAAGAGGGATTGCCGCTGAAAAAAGGACTCCTGTACGGCGTTCTCGATCCGAATCTTATCATTGAAGAAAACGGAATAAAAATGCGCGTCGATATAGAAAACGGGCAAAAAACAGGTTATTTCCTCGATCAGAAAGAAAACCGGGCGGCTATCGCTCCGTACGTCCGCGGAAAAACGGTGCTCGACTGCTTCTGCAATCAGGGCGGATTCGGTTTGTGTGCGGCAAAATTCGGCGCAAAAGAGGTGACCGCGGTGGACGTGAGTCCTTTGGCTCTCGAATGCGTGAAAAACAACGCTTCTCTCAACGGCTTCGACAATATAAAAACGGTGGAAGCGGACGTTTTCGAATATCTTAGAGAACTGAAACGCTCCGACGTGCGTTTCGACGTGATTATACTCGATCCCCCCGCCTTTGCAAAAACCGCAGACGCTGTAAAAACGGGATATAAAGGTTATCTCGACCTTAACCGACTTGCCTTAAAGCTTCTAAACGACGGCGGATATCTCGTCACCTGCTCATGCTCTCAGCATATGACGCCCGTACTGTTCAACCGTATGATTTCCGAAGCCTCGTTTACAACGAAAACCCCCGTAAGACTCATTGAAAATCGCGCTCAGGCGCGCGATCACGCCACTCTCGTCGGTTCGGAGGAAGGCGCGTATCTGAAAGCGTGTATCCTGCACAAGCAGAGAATTTGACAAAACGAAAGCCGGTATAGTATGATACCGACGATAATAAATTTATACGGAGATAATTTATGCGTTACGTAACTTCGGGAGTCTGCTCCCGCTACATCGATTTTGAAATAGAAAACGGGATCGTCACCGACGTAAAATTTCAGGGCGGTTGCTCGGGCAATACTCAGGGCATAGCAAAGCTTGTCGTCGGCATGAAAGCGGACGACGTCATAGAAAAATTGAAGGGTATCCGTTGCGGATATCGTTCGACCAGCTGTCCCGACCAGCTTGCCAAAGCTCTCGAAGAGGTAAAAAAATGAATTTTTACAACGTAAACAAAAACTCTTTTTTTAACCGATATATCCTCGACCTTCCCTGCGGACTGTGTCTCCTGGACACCGGTTATAAGTGGGAATACGCCGAATTTTTATCGCTGTTAAAGGCAAAATCCTTAAAAAAAGAGGATATAAAATACGTCATCGTTACCCACGCGCACGCCGACCACGTAGGATTTCTTAAAAAGCTGATAGCGGACATAAAGCCGACCGTTATCTATCATCCGGGACAGAAAAAACGTCTCGAAGCAGGTAAAAACGACCTCAACACCTACGTTTCTACCTTTATCGCCTTGATTTCCAGCAAAATAACCACCGCTTTCGTGGACAAATATCAATGTTTTCCCGCCGTAAAATGCGACGATTTCGTGCCCTATTACGAAAACCCTCTCGCAAGCTACGGCGTAGAGTTTTTGCCGTTGTCGGGGCATACCGACGCCGACCTCGCCGTAAAATACGGCGGCAATTTGTTCTGCGGAGATATATTTATGAACTGTTTCCCCGCGTCCCATCGTTTTCCCCTGTGGGTTCTTAATAAATTCCGTCTCGTTACGAGCTGGGAAGAAATTCTGGCGCATAAAGAAATAGCTACGGTTTATCCCTCTCACGGTAAGCCTTTCGACCTGGTCAGCATAAATAAAGACGTGGAATATTGGAAAACAAAAGGAGTATTTAAGCTGTTTAACAGCAAAAAAAATCAACTCTGATTAAAAAATTTTTTCATTTCAACCAAACGTAAGCCGAGAGTGCTTGCTCCCGGCTTTTTATTTAGTTATCAAAAACCTAATCGTCGACCTGTTCGTAATAATATGAATAGTCGATACCTTTCATAAATATTTCTCTGTTATCGATATCGGAGGTCAACGCGCCTTTAATAAGCTCATAAATATCGGTTGAATCAACGGGACTTTTTTGCATGGCTTTAAGATATGCTCTTTTGTCGATTTTGCTCCAATCGGTACATAGTTTTAGATTTTTCTTCAATATAAGGTCTATCCAAATACGCGTACTGCGACCGTTGCCTTCCATAAACGGGTGAGCGACGTTCATTTCGACGTACTTTTTAACTATATTCTCAAGCGTGTCTTCCGGCATTTTTTCAATGAGCTTCAAGTTGTCGTCAAGATGCATTGCGGCAGCGAAAGCAAATCCGCCTTTTGCAATATTAAGCGTGCGTATTTGCCCCGCATAATCGTATAAACCTCCGAAAATATATGCGTGGATTTGTTGCAAACCCTTCACCGTTCCGACTTCTATCTCATTGATTAAGCCCGACTCGAAAAGCTCGTAAGCCTTTTGCCTACTTTTGTCGTCAATGGAAGTCCCCATTTCGCGAAGCCATTTTTCAAAAGTAAGCGACTTTTTGCTCGGAACAAGAGCAATAACGGTATTAACGCCATTGTCGTCCACCACGTCCGTCATATATTTTTTGCCGTCGGAGGCCGTCAGCTTCAGTTGTCGACAAATTGTCGACAACTCAAATTTCCTTCGCTTCATTGCGTTCCAATAGGAGCGCGGATTTTTGCTTTTCGTCAAAGCCTCGACTATATCCGTCGCGCAAAACCACCATTTGGACGTATCGTTGTCCCAAACGGCTCTGATCGGTATATTTTCAAAAAATCTAATTGACGTTTTTAACATAACGATTCCCGATGCTTTTCCCACATTGTGCAAGGTTGTCTATATCCGCAATTTATGCTCTTAATTTATCATAATATTGAAATTTTGTAAATATGGCAACGCCTAATTGCCGAACCGGATTATGACAATATTATACTCTTTTGAATATTGCCCTACCGATATACAAATCAAACACGCCGCCTTTTGACGGCGTGTTTTTTGCTACCGTAACAGGCTTATTTTCAATTACCCTTATTCTTCGTTATTCCGATATACTAATAATTTTCTTTTGAGATTTCGAAGTAGCTCTGCGGATGAGCGCATACGGGGCAAACGTCGGGAGCCGAAGTTCCCACTACTATATGACCGCAGTTCCTGCATTCCCATATTTTTACCTCGCTTTTTGTAAATACTTCGCCGTATTCAACGTTGTGCAATAAGGCTCTGTACCTTTCCTCGTGGCGTTTCTCTATCTGCGCCACCATACGGAATTTTTCGGCAAGCTCGACAAAGCCCTCCTCTTCCGCGGTACGAGCAAAACTCTCGTACATATCCGTCCATTCGTAGTTTTCGCCTTCGGCGGCGGAAATCAGATTATCCTCCGTAGAGCCTATCCCCTTCAACTCCTTGAACCACATTTTCGCGTGTTCTTTTTCGTTGTCTGCGGTTTTTGAAAAAATCTCCGCTATCTGCTCGTATCCTTCTTTTTTAGCTACGGATGAAAAATAATTGTATTTATTCCGCGCCTGCGACTCTCCGGCAAAAGCGGCAAGCAAATTTTTTTCCGTTTTCGTCCCTGCATACGGACCGGATACGACGTATTTTTTTACGTTATGTCCCTTCGCTTTGCAACGGGGGCAAATTGCCTCTTCGTCGGATTTAACAGCAAATTCTTCGTTACAGATTTTACACTTATATTTCATTTTTACCTCCAAAATTTTTATTGTAGTATCGTATTAAAACCTCTTTCGGATAAACGCCTATGCCGCAACGGTTTCGGCGAGAAAATCCGATATGAGATTGTACGCGAGTTTTCCGTCGTGAACGTAAGAAGAATGTCCCTTCCCCTTTATTATCGCGACGGAAGATTTCTTTATATTGTCTGCGATAAAAACGGTATTGCGCAATCTGACTATATCGTATTCCCCCGCCGCGATAAACGCGGGCACGGATATAGTGTTCAGTTGTTCGGCGGTAATGCTCGGCTGACGAGG
>JBJFAO010000143.1:0-2306 GCA_051887955.1 Christensenellales bacterium | reverse complement strand
ATTCCGCACATTGAGTCAAAAATCCATTCGCAAACCGCGCCCTTCGAGTAGTGGTTCAAAGAGGCGACTCCACCTTGCGCTTCCGTTCCTTCCCAGCTTTCCCAAATGGTATTGGCGTTCATCTTTGGCATAAACAGCCAACCGGGCATTTCCTCGTTTTCAAGCAAGCGGTATGCGTATTCTGTATCCATTTCCTGCAAAACGTAGAGAATAAACGACGTAGACAAAAAGCCTGTGCCGAGCCTCCAACCGTAATTGTCAAGGGCTTTTAAAAGTCTCTTTTTGGCAAAATCCGTCTGACTCTCATCCAACAGTTTCATATACAGTGGTCTTACAAGCTTTGCCTGTCTGTCGGTATTGTAGGAATACTTTTTGGTTTCGATTAGTTTGCGATAACCGATTTTCGCTTTATCCGCAAACTTCGTATACAGCTTTGCATCCTCGTTTTTGCCGAGAATTTCAGCGATTTTCGTCATATGTTCAAGCATATAGACGACATACGCCGTCGTTTCTTCGGGATGAGGGCAGACGAAATCGGAAATACTGAACGCTTTCACGTCCACAGGCTCCGCCCACTCCCCGTAGGATTGTCCGAAATTGGAAATATACTTTCTGAACTTTAATCCAACGCCCGTAGGCAATGCCGTAAGATACCATTTGCCGATCGTCTTTATTTTACGCATTGCGTAACGCTTCATCGCCCCGTAATTGTCCTGCAAGATGCGTTTATCGCCGTATTTTTTATATATTCGGTAGGGGATAAGAACACCCGCGTCCGACCAGCCTGCTGAGCCATCCATAGTATTCATATAAAAATCGACGCCACCGCGCGGGGAAATCTGTCGGAAAGTGCCGTTTTTGCGCTGTCCGTCGCACATATCGTTCACGTATTTTCTCGCAAACGGCGCGTAATCGAAAAAGTAACTTGCGGTATTCACGAAAATCTGCGCGTCGCCCGTCCAACCGTGTCTCTCCCGCGTCGGGCAATCGGTAGGCACGTCTGCATGATTGTTTTTTGCGGACCACCGGGTATTTTCGACAAGTTTATTGATAAGCTCGTGCGAACACTCAAATTGCATCGTCTCCTGCATATCCGAATATACCGCAATAGCCGTAAAATCTTTTTCTTCCCACGCGAAATCCGTTTCGATAAGAACGTATTGAAAACCGAAAATCGCAAATTTCGTTTTATAATGGTTTATGCCGTCCTTACAGGTGTATAGAATTTGTTGTAAGGGCGTAACTTTCGTCTGTTTTTTATTCGCGCACTGAATATTTTTTTGCGTAAACTCTCCGTCCTTATCAAACATTTCTCCGAAACGCAAAAAAGATTTTCTGACCATTCTTTGCATTAACGGTAAATTCGACGTACCCGGCAATATTCTGTCCGAAGTCGAGCACGGTCGCACCCATCGGCGTTTTGATTACCTTTTTTACAGTAAAATTTTCGTGTTCGGTCACCGGCACGTTGTTCGACGCGGTAGGCATAACGGTGTGTTTCGTTACTTTTGCCTTCCCCGAATAGGACGGTGAGCGGTAGGCTTCGATTATTTCTCCGTCTTGATTGTCCGCAAAACGAATTGCGCCGTCGTTCGACCATGTCCAGCTTTCGTCCGTACAAACGAAGGTTGTCTTTCCGTCCGTCCTGACAAGCTCGAGCTGTGCGATGAATTTGGTTTGACTTCCGTATTGATTTTTAAGTCCCCACGCTCCGCAGCTTCCGCGATACCACCCGTCGGCAAGCTCGACCGTTATATCATTATTTCCGTCCTTTATCAATTCGGTAACGTCATAGGTCTGCAACTGCACGCGCTTGCGGTAATCGGTGTGTCCGGGAGCAAGGCAGAAATTTCCCACTTTATTACCGTTGATTTTCGCTTCGTACAGACCGCAGGCAGAGATATAAAGCCTTGCGCTTTGAACGCCCGTAGCCGTAAAAGCCTTTTTGAAGCAGTCCACGGGATAACGCACATTCTTTTTGGGGCGATAATCGCCCGTAATCCACTTCGCTTCCCAATCGGAAGTGTTTAAAAGCCCCGTTTCAAAGTACGCCGAGGCACTTTCGCCCTCTTTTTCGGCTTCCTCCCAAAGAGTAACCGTCCATTCCACGCTCTGTCGGGATGTGAGAGGGTGGGGATATTCCGCGCACATTCCGTCGGATAAAACTTTTCCGCTATCCCAAACGGTCTTTCCGTCGGTTTTCGCGACGATGCGGTAGGCGGTCTGCTTGATTCCTCCCTCGCAATTCCACATCAGGCGGGGGTTCTGAATATCGATGCCGATGGGATTCACTAAATATTCGGTTT
>JBJFAO010000142.1:0-11457 GCA_051887955.1 Christensenellales bacterium | reverse complement strand
AGAACGATATTTTTACTTCTTACCGACCAGTATACTATACTGTATCCGACGAGCTTTTTACTCGTAGAATCTCTTCCGCCGTAAATTTCCTGCAAAGCGATATCCACGTCCGCTTCCTCCCCGACGGAAGCTCCGGGATTGGTATAAGTCTTTATCAAATCGATATTATGAACGAACACCACGTTCCGGAATTGACTTGGTCCCGCTATCGTGACGTACGCCTCTCCGTCCTTAAACGTATAAGTCGCCTTAGATTCGAGTATAGTGTCCTTGAACTTTTCCATGATAGTGCCCTTGCAGAATATTCTCGTCGGCAAAGAGTACGAGGACGAGTTTTCATCGCCGGATTCCTCCGAGCCGCTTTCGAACGTTCCGTACAACAGGTCGGAAAACTTATGCTGGGCAAGAACCTCTTTGCCGTTTTCGCTGCGGGCAAAACCTTTCGGTATAAGGTTGGGATCGTTGAGATTGGGGAACTCTATACTTTTCAATCTCGAGCATCCCTCGAAAGGTCCGTTGCCGTATTTGGCAAAATCGGTAGATATTATTTCCACCCTGTCGATGGCTTTCATATTTCCGAAGCACCTCGAATGGAGAGTGACGAGACGGCTTCCTTCCTTAAAGGTAAGCGAAGTGACGTTGCTGCAATTATAGAATGCGGAAATACCGATTTCGGTGACGGATGCCGGGATTTCCAATCTGGAAATTTTCGACTGATAATTAAACGCCTCGTCGCCGATAAACTCTATTCCCTCCGCTAAAGTGAGATTTTCTATAAGCGTCACGGTATAATTTCCGGCGTCAAAGCAGTTGTCGGGAATAATATTGAGGGCGTTGGCTTCCCCTGCGTCGTTTTCGAACTTGACTTCGCGCAAATTGGCGCAATTCCCGAACAAATTGGCTCCGATTCGGTTAAGCTCGGGTTTGGGCTCCGCCCAGCCCGCCGCTTTTTCTATCTCCTTCGCTTCCGCCATTCCTATCTGGCTGTCAAAACGACACCCTGCGTCGAATACGACCTGCGAAAATCCCGTTTCGAAAAAGCATCCGACGCCGATAAATTTATACTGCGGCTTTATATGCAGAACGCTTTCGTTTATTCCGTTGTTGGTGGTGGTCTTCCAGCCGCTGTAACGGAAAGCGAAATTGCCTATGTACTCCACCGTTTCGGGAATCGTGAACGCGCTCGTTATTCCCATGGCTTTCGTCGTCTGGAAGGCGTAATCGCCGATATATTTCAATCGTGAATTCTTTGAGAACGACGCCTTTTCGAGAGCGTTGCAGTTGTCGAAGGCGTACGCGCCTATCTCCGTAACGTATTTTCCTATATACAGTTCTTTAATGTTGTTGACGTCCTTGAACGCCTTGTTTTTTATCTTTATTACCGGGTATTCGCTGTACGAAACCGTGGTCTGTCCGGTTTTTTCATCCTTTATTATTTTCTCGTCGGTTATCGTATCGTCGATACTCATATTGGGGAATTTTCCCCTCGTATTGTCCTTCGTTATTATCGCTCCGCTGCTGTATCTGACGTCGAGCTCCGACGTTTTATCCCCGTTCGTTACGGTAACTTTATCCTCTGTAGGAACGGAAAGAGGCACGATTTCATACTCGAATATACGAGTATAATAAGCGTAAAGAGTTATGTTGCTCCAAAAATAATACGTGTCCTTACTGCTGATAAGCTGACCTTCTCCGTTGGGCTCCGTATACCACCCCTCAAACAGCCATCCGCCGGCTTTCGACGGAAGTCCGTTCGGCTCGGCATAGTTTTTATCCATAATTCCGAGGGTTCCCATTTCCGCTCCGAAATCCACTACGGCAGGGCTGCTTACGTCGTGCTTTTTCTTTGTTGAATTAGCCCTGTAATCGGCGTTCTGATAGTTGAGAGTAAGGCTGTACGTAGGAGAAACCTTAACCTTGAAATTCATGTCGATATCTTCGGAAAACTTGATTTTTTTGGTCTCCGAACCGGTATTATAAAGGATGTTTTTTACGGTAAACGTCATTTCTTCACCGCGCGACGCTTCTTTCGGTACGGTGATTTTTATTATCGTATTCGTTTTCGTAGAACCGCTTTCGAATTGCGACGGCATAATCTTTTCGTTGTTTACCGTAACGTAGCTTATCGCATACTTTTTCGGGTTGTTGTACTTTATTGACAACAAAAAGCTGTCCCCTGCATATAACGCCATCGAATATCCTTTATCCTTGTTGTAAAGATACTCGTTGCTTTCGGTATATCCTCCCTTGTCCTTCAGCATCTCGACGCTTTCGACCGTGGGCGGAACGACCGTTTCGTTCGATCCGAACAAGCTGCAAGACGCAAGTATGGTCGTCGCCATAAGAGCAAAGACCGATAAGACCGCTAACAATAACGCTTTTCTTTTCATAAAAAATCTCCTAACCGTGTTTCTTTTTCCATATAACGAGCACTACCGCTATTATCGCGCAAACGCCGAGCGCGCTTCCGCCTATGATATAA
This sequence comes from Christensenellales bacterium, assembly GCA_051887955.1. Classification (GTDB taxonomy): domain Bacteria; phylum Bacillota; class Clostridia; order Christensenellales; family DTU072; genus CAG-1782. The sequence continues at coordinate 8,975 of JBJFAO010000142.1, read as the reverse complement.
TAAAGGGAATAATCCTTTTTTATCTCCACGTTTTCCGGGACGAGGGCTACGGTAAAAATACCGCTGTAAACTATATTGCCTATCCCCGCCGTCCTGACCGTCACCAATATTTCTCCTTCGTTTCCGTTTATAACGAACTCGTCGTATCTTAAGCCGTTTACGTAAAGCACGAACTCGTCGGCGTACTTTTCTCCGAGAGAAATTCTGCCGCCGTTTTTGTCCACGTAAATCGTCTTGTCCGAAAACGTCGCTCCGACTCCTACCAAAGCCTTTTCGTCGATGACGAACGGCTCGGTATTCTTTTCGAGAGTCACGTCGAAATCCCTTTCGTACGCGACGGAATCCCCCAAAGTAACCTTTACGTTCACCCTCTCCGTCTTATCGAAAACGACGTAATCGACGCGACTTCCGTTTCTGTATAGCTTAAGACCTCCGATGACGGGATTCAGACTCATCTTTACCGCGTCGTAGATTACTATTCCCGTCTCGTTGAAGGCTATGTCCTCTATCTTGTCGAAGTTAAAGTCCGCAAGACTTATTTTTACGGCGTTTATACCGAACTCTCCCTTCACGGAATTGAAATTCCTGTCGTCGAGAGGCATAAATACGTATTTGTATACTGCCGAACCGAGCTGCAAAAGCTGTTCTCCGTCGGGAATAAATTCTCCCTCGACAATTTCGCCGTTGTACGTCGCGCCCCCGATAATATCGTTGGCGGAAAGGATATGGTTTTCCACGTAGAGTCTTTCTGCGTTATCGACGGACGGAGCGGGACTTGCCTTCAATATCGTAAGACGACAGGTCCCCGTCTTTTGTCTGCCCGTGGGATAAATTACCGTCGCGCCTACGGTATATTCTCCCGCGTTTTTTTGCACGTTGTCGGAATATATCACTCTCACTTCCGACGCTACTCCGACGATCTGCACCGTTATATTCCCTCCCGTATAGACGTAAGAAACGTCGTGCCAATAGCTCGGAGACAGGTAGTCGGGATAAGGATTTTCCACTACGGTAACGGTTCCGGTCTTTATTACGGTCGCCGAATAATTGTCAAAGGACGCCTCGACGGTTACGGGACAAACGCTGCCTACGGGACTGTTTTCGTCGTAAGTGGTGACGGTCCTTATTTGCGCGCCCTTCAGAGCCGTTACGCTTTTATCCGCGTCTTCGCCCACTCTGCCCGTACAGGAATAGGACAAACCGTACCGCTCCCATTGATATATTTCGGTATCGTTTACAGTAAAATACAGCTCCGCTTTGCCTACCGTAACGGTAAAACTCGCGTTGCTCAACTCGTAATTAACGCTGTCGAAGAGTCTCGCTCCCACATAATAAGTACCTGCGTCGTATATATTGTCCGACGTTCCCGAAACAGTTTTTACGATATTGAGCTCCGACGCGCTCTCTCCGTAACACAAATCGGTCACCTTAAATCCGAATCGATAATTCTGCGACTTCCCGAGATACGCCGCCTCGTAGCTTACCTTATTCGTTTCCGTCCCGTCGACAGTCCATATTACGTTTAATTTTTTCGCAGAAACTACGATGGTGTTCTCCCCTTGCGGAACGAAATCGTAATTAGTAGTCGCAAACACGTCTTTATCCGTCAGAACGTACGTACCGGCGTTTTTCCCGTATCTGACTTTTACGTCGAAGCTTATTTCGTCGTAAACGTAGTCCTTGACGGTAACGGTGTTTTCCGTAACGGTATAGCTTTTTCCGCCGACTGACACATCTCCCGACGTTCCGTAATCGAAAGACAGTTTTCCTAAAGTAAACGGAACGGAAATCTTATTGACTTTAACCTCGAAGTTTCCCGTCGCGTTATAATCCGCGTTTTTTATCGCTACGTCAACGATATAATCTCCCGCGTTGACTATGTACGGCAAGCTCGCTCCCGACGGATAAGCGTATGCGAAAACGACGTCGGAATAATCGAGCTCGTCGTTTACGTCCCCCTCGATGGAAAGAACTTCTATATTTACCGGAATATCCTTTCCCGCATAATCGTATTCCGTCTTTATGGCTACGGTAACCGTCCTCGAACAAACCGTAACTACGGCGGAGCACTCGCAGGGGAGCTCGTTTTCCGTCCCGGCAAAAGCAATCGAAATTTCGTACGAACCGGCGTGCAATATATCTGTGACTATTCCGTTTTTCTTGTGCGTAAAGCTTACGTCTGCGCCCTCCGGCAAGCCCGTATACGGATAATTGACAATGCTGTTTTTATCCGTTCCGTCATAAGTAAAAGAATATTCGTCCCTGTCGAAGCGGAGGGTATAACCCTTCTTTTTTACCGTAAAATTCAGCGTGTATTCGGTAACGAGATAGTTTTTTACCAGCGCGCCCTTGGGAGTAACGGTAGCCGTAACAATATAAGCCCCGGCGTTTTTTATTTCCGTAGCGACGGAGCCGTCCTTTACGATTTCGTACTCCACGTCTCCTTCCTCCGCGGTAAACAAATCCATTTCCTTAACGATCGCCATACCGTCGTACGTCTTTTCTCCGTCGCAAAAATCCGTGGGGACGGAGCCGTCGTTATTCCTTATCGTCTTTAAGGACGCTTTATCGACGGTAAGAACGCCGTCGACAAAAACCGTCGTATAATTATCCGCCGTTTCGGAAGAGGAAGCTTTTATTTTGTATTGTCCCGCGTCCAACAGTCCGACGACCGCCGTTTCTCCGTCGAAAACCTCCGCGACGAACGGCGCGGTAAATACTGTATCGAAAGTTTCGCCTCCGACGAAGCCGTCAAAAACAACCTGTTCCGAAGAAATCTCGGGAACGATTCCGTACGTTATCGTCAGCGACGGAGCGGTCGCGATAAGGACGACTTTTTTTATCTTGAGCGTGGTTCTCAAGACGAGAGGAATATAATTTTCGTCTTTATAAAACGTTGCGGTTACGGTGTATTCTCCAAAATTTTTATTGGAATTATTCGAATACTCCGCAGTAATTCCCGACGGGAAAACCGCCTGCAGCTCGATATCTCGTCCGCAATAATCGACCTCGTACGTTCCGTTGTCGGATACCGTAGCTCCGTAAAAATCTATACCGTCCGCAGGAACGGGAATCCTGTCTACCGACAACTTTCCGTTCGTCACCGTATAATAATAATCGTCCGCGGTTCCCGAAAAAGTCAGAGTATATTCTCCTGCGGGAGCCCCTGAGAAATAGTCGGTCGAAAAGCCGTTTTTCCAATTCGGAGTCAAAGTCTGCAACGTCTTGCCTTCGTCCGCCGCTACGAGACCTTCTATCTTTACCGAACACGCAGCCCCGTCGAAATCTTCGCCGTAATTTATTCTGAGGTCGTTTACATTCAGTAACAGCTCCGCTTTTTTTACGACGATTTTTACAGAAACGGAGAGATCGTTATAGTTGTTCGCAGTGAACAACGCTACGTATTCGTATTCTCCCGCGGAAATTGCCGCGGCGATTTCCGAACCGTTCTTTTTCAATACGAAGCGCGAAGAAAATCCTCTCGCCGTCAGCTCCGCCGCGTTAAGAGGTTCGGGCGCGACGAGAGCTACGCTTTCTCCGTCGTATACCGTTTCGCAATCGACGAAATCGCCCTCTCCGAACAGCGGCGAAATATCCGAATCCGCTTTGTTTATGACAAACGAATAGCTTTCCCTCGACGGCAGATAATTGAAATTACCGCTGAAATTAGCTACGACCGAATAGCTCCCCGCGTTTTTAATATCTCCGTAAAGCGGCTCTCCGTTGTAGCTCCACTCGTATACGGTATCGTCGTATACGTTTCCGTTTATGTTGGTAACCGCTTCGTTTATTTCCTCCTGCGTATACGATATATCGTCGGAATAACTGTCGGAATCGAGGTTAAATCCGTAAGTCAGCACTTTTATTTCACTCTTATAGGAAAGACTGCTTTTACGTAACGACGGCAAAACCGAACCTTTTTCATACCCGAAAACGTTAAAGTCGAAACCGACTTCCTTTAATTCGAGGTATCCCAAATCCGACGCATACCTTATTCCCTGCGAATAATAGCCTTTATCCGTTCCCGAATCGATACATTTGTCGGCATACGGTGCTTCGTCGTCGACGCAGGAAGAATAATTCAGAGAGTTTGTCACGCTCCCCGTTCCGTCGCACCCGAATATATGAGTAGCCGTTCCGAAATTTTCGCATGCGGTTACCGTGCCGGAATTAATTCCTGCAAAGGCATAATCCGCCGCGGCGTAATTGCGAGAACCCTCTATCGTTCCCCCCTCGGCGTTTTCACGGCAAATCCCGTACCTTACCGAACCTCTCGAAACGCATCCGAGCAGCTCTCCGCGATTTACGTCGGCAAGCCCCGATTGTCCGTTTCGGGAATATACCGTAGTTATTTCCGCTCTGCCGGAATTTTCGGCGCACAGAGGAGAATCTCCGCTTCCGCGCAAAACGGCGTTTTTCACCGAACCGCTTAACGTTTGCCAAAGCGGCTCGTCGAAAATACCCGATATCGTCTTTCCGTTACCGTTCAGCTCGGCTTTTATTTCGGCAATATTCAGTTTTTTTCTCTCTCCGACCACGTCGTTTATCACTATGTCGGCGGTAACGAGAGCATAGCCTTCTCTTCCGTCGAGGGCCTTCAGGCTTTCCGCGTCGCATATTAAATACGGACTTTCCTTCGTCCCCTCTCCCGTAAGCTCGGAAGGGACGACTTCGCTTGCCGTTCCCGTTCCGAAATCCTCGCCGTAATCGGTATACCCGTCGGAAGCTCCGCCCGAAAGGGAAGAATACTCGCAATCGACGAAGCCTACGTTTTGACCGACGATATTATATCCCGCTCCGAATACGGTGGCGTTTTGTCCGGACGTGAGAGCATATCCTTTCCCTACGATTACGCTCCCCGGATAGTTAAATCCGTTCAAGGTGGAAATAGTCTCCGTTCCGTCGAGATTCACGACCGAGCCGAGAGCAAAAACGCCTCCGAATATCGCGGCTCCTCTCATTAGCGTCAATCCGCCGAAGCCCTTAATAACGTAGGGATCGGAATCCGTTCCTTCCCCTGCGGCGTATCTTTTTACGTCCGTCGAAAAATCCAGCTCCGACGAAGCGCATTCCGATACCGCCCCGTCCACGTCGCGATATGCCGTAGCGGTCGTTCCGTCGGTTACGACAACCTTTACGTTCGATATCGAAGAAGCCGTCTCGCCAATTACGGAAAAGGGTATTCCCGAACAGAGTCCGTAGTACGCCAGCGCGGAACAGTCGGATACGCTACCCGTTCCGTCGGCAATAAGAAAAACCTTTTGATTCGCTTCAACGTAGCCGCTTCCTTCGTAACGGTATTCCGCCCACACCGAGCACCCCGTTATCGAGCCGGTATTTTCGTAGGATATTCCGGCAAAATTATTGTTATAATCGCCTTTGAAATTCGCGACGAATTCGCCGTTAAAAACGGAATTGCTTATTACGCCGACGTTTTTGTAGGCTATTCCCGAAAAATATGCCTTGGAAAAATCCGAACGGTGAACGCAATAATTTATACAATTTTCTATTCTTCCGTTCGCGCCGTTAAGGTCGACTATTCCGCTCGCTCTGTAATATCCGCCGGGATAAACGGTTCCCGAAACGACGACGTTTTTTATAAGTCCGTGATTATTCTGAGCGAGAGCATAGCCGTTGAGCGAAACGTTTCTCAACTCCAGATCGAGGATTTTACCGGAGGAGGAAACGTCCCCGAAAAGACTCGATTTCAGATTGGAAACGATATGACCGTTCCCCTCGAAAGTGCCGCCGAAAGGCGACAAACGACCTTTCGACGAGTCTATACGCGAAGCGTCCACGTCGGCGGACAGTCTGACGGTCTTGCCGGTAAAGCTGTATCCGCCCGAAAGAGCAAAGTCGTAAAAAGCGTAAAACTCCTCTTCGGTATCTATCTCGAAAACCGATTCCGAACTGTATTGATAGGTAGAATCGGCGCGCGCGGTTTCGCCCGCAAGCTCGACGTCGCAGACAAACAAAACCGCCAAAAACAGGATAATAACAGCCAAAACGGCAATCTTGTTTTTCACGCAGAATCCTCCCTATTATATTTTGTAATTACAGTATACCATACAAACGCGCGCGAAACAAGAGGAAAAATACTCCTGTCCAAAATCAAAGATTTTGACGTAGATAAAACGGCAACGTCGGACAGCAAAAAACGACGAACGCGAAGCATACGTTCTTACTCGTGAAAAACAAAGAAAAATAGAAAAAAACGGTTTTATTTATTCCGCAGAAGCTTTTTTAGTGAGCAAAATTTGCTTCAGACTGTCAAAAATCTGCATAACGAAGCCTATGAACACGGGGACGAAAAAGATGGCTATTCTCCAGAAAAGCACAGCCCAGAACAGATAACCGTTTTCCACGTATGCGGCAAATATCGCGTAGAAGGAAAGCTCCGCTATCCCCGCTCCGCCGGGCGTCGGCGCAAAGGAGGAAGCGTAGTTTACGAAAATGCATAATACAAGAGTGTGCCAATATCCCACTTCGGCATGTCCGAGTCCCCTTATTACGAAAAACGGGATACTGTTCGTGGCAAAAAGCTCAACGAGCGCAGCAAGCGCAATGATGACGATAACCGCCTTGTTCGTGCTCAGATACTTTATCCCCTGCAAGAATTTGTTTACGTCGTCTCTCATTTTTGCGAGCTGCTTATCGTAGTTTTTCACTATTTTGATTTTGTGTAAAAGCTTTATAGCGCCCTCGCCGATTTTCAGTCCTATTTTCGGACGAAAAGCGCAAAGCAACATAAACGTAGGGATAACGAGTCCTCCCGCCACAGACAGTATCGCCACCGTCATGACGTACACGTTCGTGGTTATTCTCGAAGCAATCAATATTGCGATAACGGCTGTCGCTGTGGCGAAAAAGCGCACTATGTGCCTGCTCATGGTTACGGCGCAGCTTTCGCCGCCGTCAAGTCCGCCCCTTATGAGTGTGGCTATCTGAAAGGGCTCTCCGCCGATAGACCAGGGCGTAATTCTGTCGTAATATCTCCCCATAAACGAAACCTTCAACGGAAGTCCGGGCGAACATTTTACCCCCGTCTTTTTTATCAGCACGCCAAAAACCACCGAATCGAAAAACGCTATGACAAAGTACATCATAAAAGCGAGAGCTATATATTGCCAGTTCTGCCCGAACAGCTTCATTGCCTCGCTTCCGGCGACTTTATCGCCGCTCTTATCCTCTAAAATAAGTAGAATAGCCACGATTAAAGCATTGAGCAGTATGAATACCACGTTGGCTATAATCGTGTTGCGCCTTTTCTTTTTCGCTGCGTTTTTTTCGGCTTTATCGTCAAAAGAATTGTCCGCCGTCGACGTAGCGTCGTTTTTTTCCTTGTCGACGACGCGTTCTTCTCCCGTTGTGGCGGAATCGCTCCCGAACGATAAACTCGCGTTCTCCCTCTCTCCGCAGGTTACGTCGACGCCCAAGTTACCCTCGTCGTTAAATTCGCCGTTAATTTTGTCGTTCTCTTTCATCATAAAGCCTATTATTCCCTAAATTGCTTAAATATACCTTAACGCAGAGAGGACAATACCCCTCTTATTCCGTCGGCTGCCGCGCTGGCTATTCCTCCGGCATAGCCTGCCCCTTCTCCGAGCGGATACAGACCTTTTAACGAAGAACAGCACTTTTCGTCGCGAAGAATTCTTACAGGAGAAGAGCTGCGCGCTTCCACGCCCGAAAGCACGGCGTCGGAGGAATCGAACCCTCTGATTTTTTTGGCAATCAACGGAATGCCCTCTTTCAAGCCCTCCGTAATAAAAGTCGGCAAAAACGAATTCAGATCCGTCATAAGATAACCGCTTGTCGCGCTCGGAAGCACTCTCCCGAAATCCGTGGTTTTTCCGCTGAGAAATCCGCCGTACGTCTGTACGGGAATCCTATACGAGCCCGTTGCGGCGAAAGCGAGAGCCTCGGTTTTTCTCTGCAATTCTATGCCGGCGAGCACTCCCTCCCCGTACTCTTTCTCTCCCACGTTGATAAGCAGCGCCGAATTGGCGTTTTTACCGTCTCTGGCGTAGTTGCTCATCCCGTTTACGCAAAGTGCGTTTTCTTCGCTGGAAGCGTTCACGACGCTTCCACCCGGGCACATACAAAAGCTGTAAAGGCTGTTTCCTCCCGAAAGCGAAACTGCGGTCTTATAATCGGCGGGAGGCAGCTTTCCTCTTTCTCTCCCGTACTGCGCAAAATCAATATCCGTCTGCAAATGCTCGATACGGACTCCCATACTGAAAATTTTCGGAGCCATAACAACACCTTTTGCATACAGCTTGTAAAAAGTGTCGCGAGCGGAATGCCCTATGCAAAGGTACGTTCTGTCGCTATAAAAATCGCCTTTATCGGTTCTTACGCCTTTCAGTACGCCGTCGCCGACTAAAAAGTCCTCGACTTTAGTGTTGAAAAGTATTTCTCCGCCGTACGATATTATTTTTTTTCTTAAGTTAATTACCGTCTCTCCCAATTTATCCGTGCCGACGTGGGGTTTGTTGAGGTAGATTATTTCCTCCGGAGCGCCGGAATCGACGAGCGTTTTCAAAACCGCGGGCACGTATCTGCTGTTGATGCCGGTATTGAGCTTGCCGTCGGAAAAAGTGCCGGCCCCTCCTTCCCCGAACTGTACGTTGCTTTCCGGATCGAGAACGAGAGTTTCGTTAAAAATATCTACTTTTTTTCTGCGCTCTTCCACGCAATCGCCCCGTTCGATAATTATGGGTTTTGCTCCCGCTTTACATAGAGTCAGCGCGGCGAAAAGTCCGCAGGGCCCCGCGCCCACCACTATCGGTCTCGCGCCGTGAAAGCTTATGCCTTTCAAAAACGAGTCTATATCCTCGTCGGGTTTTTCCCATACCGTACCGCCGTTTTTTACGGCTTTTTTTATATCGGACGTTTCTATCGCCACGGTATAGGAATAACGTATATCCCCTTTGTCGCGCGCGTCGAGAGATTTTTTCAATACGACAACTTCG